>CADBFE010000012.1 GCA_902793845.1 uncultured Lachnospiraceae bacterium
CCTGAAATCAGGTACAACATAACTATATTCATCCCTGTTCAATTCATTTAGAAATCTATTGAAATCAGTTATGACTTTTGTGGTAGATGATACAAAATAAAAACCGGGATAATTCTTTTTGATATATTCAAGTAAAGTGTCAGAATATATTATGACACCATTATCCGTATTGCCGTTTTTCTCAAAGAGTCTGCACAGATCATTGCATTTCTTGTCAGATAAATGCTCTTCTCTGATAAGGGAATTGCTGAAGGTTAGCCTCGAGGATATACCATACTGTCTCATGAGGGCAGCTACATTTAAAGGATCGGCGTCTCCGTATCCTACCCGGCCTCCGCCCCATATACAGTCGCCCGGAGCTCCGTATATTGATCGTATCTCGCACCAATCATAAAAATATTCCCGGTGCTCACGATAAAGCACCAGGAATTCTTTATATAATTCATAAAACTCAAATAAACCGGGCAGATGATAAAATATCTTCATGTAATTTAAAGCCACTTTTTCTTTCTGAAGAATATCAGGCAGAATATCACGATCAGTACGCTGACACCGATGATCACCGGATATCCCCATTTCCATTCAAGCTCAGGCATATATTTAAAGTTCATGCCATACCAGCCTACAATGAGGGTTAATGGCAGGAATATCGAGGTCACAACGGTGAGAACCGTCATGATACTGTTCTGTTTTATGTCCAGATGGGTTTTGTACAAATCCCTCAGCTGCATTGTATAGTCTCTTAGAGATGTGGATGTATCATGGAGCCTCGCCATCCTGTCAAGAAACAGTCTGAAATATCTTAAATTTTCCTGTTTAAAGAAATTATTTTCATTCTCTGTAAACTCCTGGCCCAGATCCATCAGCTGTTCGTAGTGAATCCTCAAATATCTGATATCACTTCTGATCTCATTTACTCTGGAGAGAGGTACATTTTCTTTTTCACTTAATATTTTCTGCTCAATACGGTCAAGCTCCACATCATAATTTTCCATGATGCGCAGATCGTCTTTAATTATCTGATCCAGGAAATCATATAAAAATCTCTCAAGGCTCGGCAGTTTCCACTTTTTGGTCCGCTGGATACTCTTTATCATCTCCTCGGCTCTGCCGGAATCATCAATAAATACAATGCCTTTCTCATCAAGGACAAATGAAAACGTACAGTCGTCTGCAGACAGATCATTTCTGTCCGGTATCGAAAAAGAGCCGGTGAGTGAATCGTAGTTTACTTCTGCTTTTGTCGTAAATATCTCTGAATTATCAATATCCGTAACGATATCGATACCCATATCAAATGACTCGCACTCTTTCTTCCATTCTTCCGAGGAAAGGACGACTACAAACTGTTTATCCGAATTTTTCAGTTCTTCACGATTTACTTTTGTTAACGATTCACCTATTAAGTAATTCATTATAAATTAATATCCTGACTATAAATACTTTTTATTCACATACTTACTTATTCTGTATCTTTCCTTGCCCTTTGTCCTGTCGCCGTATTCGATAGCTTCTACCGGGCAGTTGCCGTAGCAGGCCATACAGTGGGCACATTTATCTCCCCACCTCGGTTTCCTGTCAATCATCCTGATATTATTTAATGGACATACTCTTGCGCACTTGCCGCATCCCACACATTTATCCGTAGTATAAAAGGGCTTTGCTGTATGCATATATTTAACCCACACAGGATTAAACGGCAGGGTTATGATCTTTTCAAAAAATGTAATATATCTCGACCGAAGCTTTTTACCGTGTTTTATACGGGATACGATCTTAGGAATCTTATCGCATGAGCCCTTTATCCGCTCTTTGCTTTCTTTATATGACAGGAGGGGATAACTTTTACTCACCGGATAGTTCCGGGGCATCTTAAAGCCTGCCCAGCCCATGAAGATCATCTTCTTTTTCATGGCAAGCAGTCTTGCAAGGGATCCTGCTATACCTTCATATCCGCCACTGGTAAAGATAAAATAAACCTGTTTGCTTCCAAGCAGGGGCAGTTTTTTAAGGAAAGACACGAGAAATCTCGGCATCTCGCATACATATATGGGAGAACATATTACAAAAGGCTTTTCGGAATGTATCGGGGAATAATCCTTTTTCTTAATCCTTGTAAGGAGATTTAATGCTTCATCATCAGTCCTCTTTGCAATCTGCTTTGCGATAAATTCCGTATTCCCTGTTGCAGAAAAATATAAAACCATACAGTTCTCCGTTTATAATCAGATTTCGTGTATACACTTCTTGGGACATTTTGCAGCGCATGCACTACAGGCTACGCACTTGTCCTGATCGATATGAGCCAGGAAACTGTCGACGGTCACAGCATCATTGGGACAATTCTTTTTGCAGAGTCCGCATCCGATACATGATACAGAGCACTTCTTCATGGCATCCGGTCCCTTATCCTTTGAAGAGCATGCAACAGCATATCCTGCATCATAGGGAATCAGCTCTATCAGGTGCTTGGGACAAGCAGATACGCATTTACCGCATGCTTTGCAGCCATCTTTATCAACTACTGCCACGCCATTTACCACATGGATGGCATCAAAAGGACAGGCCTTTACACAGTTGCCATATCCGGTACATCCGTACGAGCATGCTTTCTCACCGCCGCCGGGTACAAACTGTACCATAGTGCAATCCTTTACACCTGTATAATCATACTGCTTTACTGCATTTTCGCAGTCACCGTTACATTTTACAAAAGCCCTGAGCCTGACGGCCGCATCGGCTTCTATGCCCATTATCTTTGCTACCTTTTTACCGACTTCATCGCCGCCTACGGGACATCCGTTAACCGGTGCCTCGCCCTTTACTATGGCAGCAGCCATTGCAGAGCAGCCTGCATATCCGCATCCACCGCAGTTGGCTCCGGGTAGAGCATTTAATATTTTTTCTTCTCTGGGGTCCACTTCCACAGCCAGCTTTTTGGCAGCGATACCGAGAAACAGACCTATAAAGAGACCCAGCAATGCCAGTGTAGCCACTGATATAATCATCGTTGTAATATTCATATCCACAGCCTCCTATAACAGTCCGGAAAATCCGCAGAAAGCGATGGCCATAAGTCCTGCTGTGATGAGGACTATCGGCATGCCCCTGAACGGTTTCGGTATGTCATTATATTTAATCTTTTCTCTGATACCTGCCAATATACAGATAGATATCCAGAATCCACCTGCGGTGGCAAATCCGTTTACCACTCCCTGAAGGATGGTATATTTCTCCTGTACGTTTGTGAGGGCTGTACCGAGTACTGCGCAGTTTGTAGTGATAAGGGGAAGGAATACACCCAGGGATTCATATAGTCCCGGTGAATATTTCTTTAAAAACATCTCTACAAACTGAACGAGGGCAGCTATTACCAGGATAAAGACTATGGTCTTTAAATAACCTATCCCCAGTTTATCAAGGACAAAATTATAAATAAGTCCCGATACAAGAGAAGCCAGTGTGATGACAAAAATAACGGCAAGCCCCATACCGTTTGCAGTCTTTAGCTGCTTTGATACACCGAGGAACGGACAGAGTCCGTAAAACTGGCTGAGGACTACATTGCTTATAAGGGCAGACGATGCTGCTATTATCAGGAGTTCCTTAATTGATTCACTTATCATTTATTCGCCCTCCTCTTCTGACTCTTTAGACATATGTTTATCATAAACAGAACCGTCCTTACCATTTTCGTCATAGAATCTGTGCTCACATTTTTCTTTACAGTTAGCACAGTCGTGATCGCCTACCTTGCAGTCGGCTGCCACATTCTTTTTATTCTCCTTAAGCTTTATGCTGTTTATAAATGCAACCATAAATGCCAGTACAAAGAATGCTCCGGGAGCCATGACAAATATGGCTATCGGGTACTGCCTGTCTATCCAGTTAAGTACACCCTCCGGTGCATGGATGAGCTCTGCCAGATGATAAAAACTGATGCCAAAAACCTTATGGGCACCGATTATCTCCCTGACAAGTCCGATGCAGGTAAGGGCTACGGTAAATCCAAGGCCCATGCCTATACCGTCAAACGCAGACAAGAGAGGTCCGTTTTTTGATGCAAATGCTTCCGCTCTGCCGAGGATGATACAGTTAACAACTATAAGAGGTATAAATATACCAAGGGATGCGTTTAAAGACGGCACGAACGCTTCAAGGAACTGGCCTACTATAGTCACAAACGATGCAATGATAACTATAAATGCAGGGATACGTACCTTGTCAGGTATGACTTTTCGCAGCAGGGATATGATGATATTACTCATTGTCAGTACTACCGTGGTAGTCAGTCCCATACCCATACCGTTTATGGCAGACGATGTGACAGCCAGCGTCGGACACATACCGAGCATCAGGACAAATGTAGGATTTTCCTTAATCAGTCCGTTTAAAAATACTGAAGAACAGGTAGGTTTATTCTTTGATGATTTTCCCATCTTAGTTGCCTCCCTTCGTAATGATTATGTCAAAATATTCAAGGCACGCATTCACACAATTGACATACGCATTTGTGGTAATGGTCGCCGAGCTGATGGCATCGACTTCATTGTCTGCAGTGGCACCCGTTTTGGAATATACAAACGACTCAGCATTGCGTCCCGCAAACTGAGGGCTGAGTACATTATCAGCCTCAAGTCCGAGACCTACAGTCTCCTGGGATGACAAAACGGATATACCGTTTATCGTCCTGTCGTTTCTGATACCGATACAGAGATCTATCTCACTGCCGTAGCCTTCACTGGTCGATATGTTTATGACATATCCGATCACACCGCCGTTTGCATCCTTGGCAGCATATACATCAAGGATTGCATTTTTAGGATGTTCATTGACCCAGCCAAATGTATTTAATCCCTGATAAAAATCATCCCCCATCTCTTCAAAGGATGATGCATCCTCAAATACCACTTTGCAGGCATCGGATTTTGCTTTCAGCTGCTGCTCTGCTATAGGGTCTTTTGTAACCTCGTTTACCAGGGCGAGCATAAGGCCTGCTATCGCAGTAATGGCAAACAGGATAAGGGCATCTTTAATAATCGTCTTCATAATTATTTACCCCCTTTCCTGTTTGAGTTTTTAACTACACCAAAGGGCGTAGGTACAGTAAATCTCTCAATGACAGGAACCAGCAGGTTGCCTATGATGATGGCAAAGCTGACTCCTTCTGCAGAGGGAGAAAATATCCTGAATATGGCTGTCATGAATCCAAGGAAGATACCGTAGATGATCTGGCCCTTCTTGGAAACCGGTCTCGTCACATAATCGGTAGCCATAAAGAATGCTCCGAGCATGAGTCCGCCTCCGGCAAGATGTGCGCAGAGGTATGGCATATCAAAGCCACGTCCTGCAAATGCCAGTATAAATACTGCAAATGAAAGGATGTAAGTACCAGATACATAAAGGTCAATGACGCCAAGCATGATCATGATACATGCGCCTACAACGATGGCCAGCATGGAGGTCTCGCCGATGGTACCGGCTGTATTACCTATGATCATGTCTGTTATCTTGACTGACATAGAACCGCTCTTTAACTGGGCAAGAGGTGTGGCTCCCGAGAAAGCATCATACGCAAAATCTGTCATAAGCTTTGGAAACGATATGACAAGAAAACATCTGGCACCAAGGGCCGGATTCATAAAGTTTTTACCGAGGCCTCCAAAGATCATCTTGACGATGACGATGGCAAAAAACGAGCCGATAATCGGTATCCACCAGGGAACCGAAACGGGCAGGTTAAGTGCCAGTAAAAGTCCCGTAACCACACATGAATTATCCCTGATGGTAGACTCTTTCTTTATAAGTTTGCAAAACAGCCACTCAAATAATATGGATGACAAAACTGACAGGAGTACGATCAGCAGGGCTTTTATACCAAAGTGAAATACTCCGTATGCCGTAGTCGGCAAAAGAGCCAGTATGACCACAAGCATAATCTTGCCTGTAGACATATGATCTCTTATATGAGGATTTGATGATACATTTTTATATTCCATAAGTTAATTAACCTTTCGGATACTTATTTTGCTTTTTTCTTCATATTGGCAAGCTCTACTTTTCTCATTGACTTGATACTCTGACAGAGCTGTTTCTTGGCAGGACATACATAAGAGCAGCTGCCGCACTCTACACACTCAAGACCACCGAGGGCTATGAATCTCTCGGAGTCTCCGTGGTTGGCTGCATCCTCGAGCCATCCGGGTAATAGTCCTGAGGGACATGCCTCACCGCACCTGCCGCAGTTTATACATGCGGTCTGTCTGGCTGCCTTTACCTCGTCCTTTTTCATACAAAGGAGTGCCGAAGAGGATTTTGTCACAGGTACATCGAGGTCGTAAAGTGCAAATCCCATCATGGGACCACCTGAGATGATCTTTTCGGGACTTCCCTTTAATCCGCCGCAGTTTTCCACGATATGACTGTAGAGAGTACCTGTCCTCACCCTGTAGTTGCAGGGCTTTTTGACTCCGTCACCTGTAACAGTGATGATACGTTCGTATAAAGGCTTGCCTTCCATAACTGCATTGTTTATTGCGATGACCGTATCAACGTTATTTACGATACATCCCACATCAGACGGAAGCATCTTTGAGTTTAATTTACGCTTTGTGACTGCATATATCAGATGACGCTCGGAACCTTGGGGATACTTGGTCTTTAATGCCCTGACACAGATATTGGGCAGATCCCTGGTCAGATCAGTCAGGAGCTTTATACAGTCAGGCTTGTTATCTTCTATAGCCAGGACTCCTGTGGCACCGGGGAACAATGATACCTCTATCATCAAGCCCTTTACGAGTTTTTCAGGTTCCTCCAGCATCTTGCGATAATCACTGGTCAGATACGGCTCACACTCAGCGCAGTTAACGATGACATACTGTATTTTGTCAGGCTCCTTTGGTGAAAGCTTTACATGAGTAGGGAAACCTGCGCCTCCCATACCCACGATACCTGCCAGTCCTATGGTATCTATGATCTCCTGGCGGCTCATCTCCTCAAATTTTTTATCTATGATGGGCGGTGCCTGATTGTACTCAAAATCATTCTGTATGACTATACAGTCTGCCATAGTACCTGTCACAGTCAGTCTCTTTTCCATACCCAGGACCACTCCCGATACAGACGAATAGATAGGGCTCGACATAAGGCCTGCAGCCTTTGCTATCATCTGGCCTTCAAGAACCTTGTCGCCTTTTGCAACGACGGGCTCTGCGGGAGCTCCGATATGCTGCCCGAGAGGGTAATACATCAGCTCTCCTGCCGGCATATCTTTAATAGGCTTATCCTTGGACAGTTCCTTGCCGTCATACGGATGTATACCGCCTTTAAACGTTAATCTTCCCATTTTGTTCCTCACTTTTTGAGTAATTTAAAGCGTCCGGATTTACACACCCAAACACTAATATTTTAACATATTTAAGGAATCCAAAAGTTATAAATATAAAGCAAACTTTTGTATAAAAACACAAGAAATTGTGGTAATATAATTTATGTGATTTATATATGCTTATGAAGGAATTTTCATTAAATGAAGACTATAATAACTGATTTAGGTGAATATAAACCGGAATACCCCATTGAGCTGCTGGCAGATCCTGCCGATGTGCTCTTTATGGATATCGAGACTACAGGTCTCACACCTGCCAATACCAATCTGTATCTGATCGGATGCGCATATTTTGAAAATGATGAGTGGCATGTGATCCAGTGGTTTGCAGAGAAATACGAGGAGGAACTCACTCTCCTCACTGCTTTCTTTGATTTCGTAAAGAAATATAAATATCTCATACATTTCAACGGTAATAAATTTGATATCCCGTATCTCCAGTATAAATGTGATCAGTTCTCACTTGAGGGAAGTTTCGACTCGTTTACCGGTATCGATATCTACAAAAGAATCGCATCCCTTAAGAATATCCTCGGTCTGCCAAATATGAAGCAAAAGACCATCGAGGAGTTCCTCGGACTTAACCGTGAGGATAAATACACCGGCAGAGAGCTTATCAGTATTTATCATGATTATGTATGCGATCATGATGATAAATATTTCAACGATCTCATGCTTCATAATGAGGATGATATCAAGGGCATGTTTAAAGTAGTATCAATGCTGGCATACAATGACCTGTTTAAACAGCCGGTCCGTGTCATGAAGGCCCAGGCCAATTACTTTAACAACATGGATAAAAAGAGATGCCAGGAGATCATAATGAAGTTAAAGCTCGCCAGCCCTCTCCCGGTCCCTGTATCATTCCGTGGTAACGGATGCTACTTTACAGGTCAGGGCATTGACGGCCAGCTGAAAGTACCTCTCTATGAGGAAGAGCTTAAGTACTTCTACTCCAACTACAAGAATTACTACTATCTCCCTGCGGAAGATATTGCGATGCATAAATCTGTGGCAACATTTGTGGACAAGGCTCACAGGGTCAATGCAAATGCGGCTAACTGCTATACCAGAAAGAAATCCCTCTACCTCCAGCAGTGGGATGTGGAGTTTGAGCCGTTCTTCAAGAGAGATTACAAGGATAAGGAGCTGTTCTTTGAGGTGACCGATGAGTTCAAGAAGGACAGGGAAGGGTTCTCGAAATATGCAAGCCATACGCTCAACGCGATGCTACGGGATTCGATGACTTATTGATACGATATTTATAAATGCAAAGGGACGAATATGAAAAGGTACCCCGCCACGCTAAGAGTCTGCTCCGCGCCTCAATGCGTGTCAGGGTACCTTTTCATATTCTGATATGCTTAATTAATCTTTCTGCGAAAGTGTAAGCACAAAAAAACATATTTTTATGCATTGAGGCGCGGAGCAGACTCTCAGCATAAAAATATGTTTTTGCAGTGCGTAACTTAGCAGAACCCCCTCTACTCTTCTATCGTGATCACATCATCGAGTATATAGCAGAACTGCGGTGCGGAAGTGAACGCATTTTCTTCAAAGCCTTCCCGTAAATCAATGGTATCGTTAGGATCATAGGGATTGGTACCTGTATATTCTCCGTAGAATACTTTGATTTTACCTTTCTTAAAATCCCTTATGGTCAGGTTCATGACTTCCGTGGATCCTTCTGCGGCAACAGCCCCGTTAAGCTCTATCATCTGGACCCAGTCCTTCTCAAAGCCGGCCGATGCATCATTACCCATTATTGTGGCATCCACATAATTCTCAATCTTATCATTCTGAAGACATGCCTCAACAGCTCCAAGGATGTAAGGAGTCCAGTTTATCCTGCAGCTGACAAGAGTCGTTGTAGGTGCGTAATCAAGCATACTCTGGTTGTAACCTACATGATAGACAGGTATCTCTCTGTCTGAATTTTCACATGCCACTGCAGGTCCTATTGTATCGGAGTGCTGGGAAATGATCACACATCCCTCATCTATGAGCTGCTCTGCAATATCCTTCTCAATGGAATAGCTGTCCCATGTATATGTATACTTAACGATCATCCTTACCTCAGGTACATAACGGCTCACACCCATGAAAAATGCGGTATAGCCGGATATAACCTCTGCATAAGGATAAGCTCCCACGTAACCTACAAGTGCCTGATCGGGAGTTATGATTCCTTTATCTATCATCTCCTTCATCTTAAGGCCGGCGATCAGACCGCTCACGTATCTGCCTTCATAAATCCTGCCCATGAAATTATGATAATTGGGGAGGACCGGATCTGTATTGGCATCACTGCATGTAGCCTGACATATCTCGATATTGGGATACTCCTCGGCATACTTTCTGGCTGTCACACCGTATCCGTAGCTTGTTGAGATGATCAGATCGCATCCTGCTTCCACAAGGTATTCAAAAGCTCCCTCGCAGTCTTCTTCGGATATATTATTTCTGACGATGACCTCAACCTTATCTCCGTATACAGCCTCTATCATCTTTGATGAGCGGATAAAGTTGTTTGTATAAGGCGTAGCTTCATCGCCGTCGTTTACAAATCCGACAGTTATCATCGCATCATTATTCTCTGCTTTAAATATCATCAGCTTTATACACAGAGCAATGACGATTAATACTA
Organism: uncultured Lachnospiraceae bacterium; assembly: GCA_902793845.1. Lineage (GTDB taxonomy): Bacteria > Bacillota > Clostridia > Lachnospirales > Lachnospiraceae > NK4A136. The sequence goes on from CADBFE010000012.1 coordinate 10,038, forward strand.
TTACAGTTATTGTTGATGCTATATATGCTTTCTTCATTACTTAACAGCTCCGTCTTTGTTTATTATGACATTTCCGTTTTCATCAATGGTTATTGTCTCATTTTTGACAAGCTTGATCATTATATCGGCTATATCCGGATCAAACTGGGTTCCGGAACATTTTCGCAGTTCATTAAGGGCAAAATCAACTGTCAGCCTCTTTCTGTATACACGGTTCTGGGTCATGGCATCAAAAGCATCTGCCACACCGATGATCCTGCCGTACAAGGGTATCTTGTATCCCTTAAGTCCTTCGGGATAACCTGTACCGTCAAATCTCTCATGATGATACTTTGCACCCTCAGCCGCTCTCTCAACCATGGTAAAGTCTTTAAGGATTTCGGCTCCCCTGGTTACATGAGTCTTCATTACCTCATACTCATCATCATCTAGTCTCGCAGGTTTATTAAGGATACGGTCGGGTATACCGATCTTGCCGATGTCGTGGAGGAGTGCTGCCTTACGGAGATTTTCACATTCATCTGCCGAGAGTCCCATTTCAATTGCGATGAGCCCAGAGTAATCGGATACACGCTGGGAATGCTGGCTGGTATTTTCATCCTTGGCATCCACTGTACGGGCGATAGCCATGATAGTCTCATTACCCATCTGAACCTGCTGCTTGGCGATATTAAGTTCTTTCTGCTTGATCTCAAGTGTATGTCTGAAGGCCATTCGGGCAATCATCCATGTAAACCATATGATAGTTAATCCTGACAATACATAGAGGTATATATAGAATCCCTTATTATCCCAGAAAGCCGCCTCTTTATAAATCACATAGGTACTCTGCTCAAGGATATCCCCTGATGATGAGAGCACATAAAGTGTAAATACATTTTCGCCTGTATGGAGGCCGGTATATGATATGGCGCCGAATTCACTTAAAGGTACAGAGATAAATGTACCGTCTACACCCTGCATGGTATACATGATCGTAGGGTCTTCAAGAGTATAATTGATTATCTCAGGATATAGCGTGACACGTACCGAATCCCTTGGTATCACAATATCGGTACCACGTTCTACGGGATAATCTACTCCGTCCACATTAATATATGACATCTTCATGCGGTATGATTTCTGCATTGAACCAAAATCATAAAGATTGAGACGGTATACGCCTGTATCACCGGGCAGGTAAAGCATGCCGTCATCCGACATATAATTATGTGCATTTACAGTCAGTGAAAACTCAAGTCCCCTGCTGGAATCAAGGAGCACATAGTCATTAATATTATTGGCAGATATAAGGCTGCTCTCTTTAACTATATAAATACCGGCACTACCGAGTACATATACATTGCCATTTTCTATCTCAAGATCATAGTTATTGGAATAAGGGAAATCAGATATATTTGTAATCTGTCCCACAGTATTCATATAGCTGATACCGTTACTTGTGATTATAAAATAACCGTTGCCGGTAGATGTCTTTTTGATCCTTAATACAACACCTGATGAGAGCCCGTTATCCTCATCTATTACCTTTGTGACCTCACCATCACTGCAGCAAACAATACCGTCACCGTCAGTACCTATGAGGAGGCTGCCGTCAATACCTTCACAGAGATTAAGTATAATGGCACTTATGCCCAGTTCCTCCATACTGAGGGAAGATACGATCTTTTTATCCTTTATGAACATGATACCTGCATCTCCTGCGGAAACTATGGTTCCGTCAGACATTTCCATAACTACACGAACCCAGTCACAGAACTTGCCGTTTTCCTGGCTGTACTCTGTGAATATACCGCTTTTATCTATACAGAAAAGGCCTCTGCCGTATGTACATATCCACAGATTATCGGAAGTATCCGTATAAACACACCTGATACGGAGCCCTTCAAATTCTTTTGTGATCTCATTATCTATGAATATACCGCTCTCTTCATCAAAGCAGTCTATACCACTGTCGGTACCTGCATAAATGTTACCGTTCCATTTGGTTACGGCATTTACCACATTGGCCAGTCTGCCGGCAGCACCGTAAAAATCATAGAAAGGCGATTTTGAAAGGCGGAGCAGTCCGATTCTTGATGATGCAAACCAGAGGTTACCCTGGTAATCCTCAGTCATACCGTCAATAGAACTCTGGAAATTCGTAGGATAAACTTTTCCGGTTGTTTTATCGGCTCTGATATATCCTATACCCTTCTCACCGCATGCATAAATGGTACCGTTGCTTGCCATATACAGTTTATTTATACCGGATAAATTGGAAAAATCGTATTCATCGATTTTCTCAAAGTCGCCGCCACTGATGTCATATACGATCACAACACTGTCCGAATAAGCGACATACAGGAGACCGTCTTCGTCAAAATAACTGCACATATGTATGCCGTGCTTGCTGTCAGGCTCCATATGATTAACAATCTCGCAATTGTTTAAAAGATACAGATCACCGGAATATGTCACGGCTGCAACATTGCCGTTTTTATCTGCCGAGAGGTCGTATGCATAATTTACATCCGAAATGGTATCAAGTATCTGGAGACCGTTATTAAGCTCGATGATCTGAAGAGAATCGGATGTGCCGACGTAATAATATCCGTCAGAACTAAGTACAATACTTCTGACAGAGTTTGACGGCAGACCGTTCGAGCGGTCCAGAACATTGCTGATCTTTTCATTAATGCAAAGGGACAGACCGTTATCATTTGTACCGATCCACATACGTCCCTCTTTATCAATATAGAGACAGTTAACATTTTTTACGGAATCATACTCCATCAGAGTAAACGAACGGCCGTTGTACCTGTAGAGTCCTGCGTAAGTACCTACCCAGAGCACACCGTCAGGCGTACCTGCTATATCATTGGCCTCGCCGCATGACAGACCGTTTTTGCTTGAATATACTGTCTGGACGTAGGAATACATCTCATCGACTTTTGAAACTATCTGACCGGCATCCGTGCCATCATCCGATACCGTATCATTATCCTCATCAGATTCAGCAGATACCTCTGCAGCATCGCTTTCATCAGCTCTGACATCAATAGCTGCAACCAGCATGCTTAAAGGTATGATAATAGCGAGGATCATGCCGACAGCTTTTTTTGTATTATTAAACTCCCGGTGTTTTTCCTTTGTCTTTTCAACATCTTCCGCGCCGTTAATTTTTTTAATAATAAGGTAATATATTTTTATGCATACAAATAAAATGCCAAGGGTTAAAACCTTGTCGGCAAAATCAAGATAAAATTCTCCGAGGAAATAGCTGATAAGGGGATGAAGTCCCCTCTCTATAAAGAAACCACTGACACCATCGCCCCAGACATTACCTGTGGCGCCGTCATATAATAAAATATTTAAAGGGGTTGAAATGAGAATAGACGCAACAGCTACTATCGTACTTGTAAACATTACGCCAAAAATGGTCTGAAGACGGCCTTTCTTTGTGGAAATACCCACAATAAGACCTATGGCAACGCTGGTGATGCCGTAGATGATGACACCGTCTGTGAAAAATCCGTATATTAAGTTACCTGCAAGACCAACTATGGCTCCGGGGTATGAGCCGAGTACATAGGCTACTAAAACCGTACCCAGAGAATCAAGCCATAACGGCCAGCCAAAATGTGCTGCGACCCCTTTGCCGATAACATTTATAAGAGTGCCATACACAATAAGCATGACAACTTTAAAAATACTTATTTCCTTTTTCATTAATTCTTCTCTCCCACTCTAACGGAATTATTTTATCAAATTTGAAGAGTGATTAAAAGAAAATAAGGCCATTATTCTTCAATAAGTTTTTTTGCCCATGTACATATTCCAAAAGTATTCAACAAAAAACCGGATGCACCAAACATCCGGTTTAAAACACTTAAGTATAATTATTTTTCGTAGAAGAATGAATTCTTCCTCTTGTAGCCGACCTCAGCATAATTCATAATCTGCTCAGTGCTGCCTATGAAAAGTACGCCTCCCGGTCTTAATGAGCTGTAATACTTTTTGAAGATATCATCCTTGGCCTCATCTGTGAAATAAATGAGTACATTCCTGCATACAATCATATGAAATCCGGTTTCATACTTGTCTGCCAGAAGGTTGTGCTGATGAAAATCAACTCTGTTTTTGATCTCGTCCTTTATCTTGTACGAACCGCCGATCTTCTCAAAATACTTTGTCTTAAACTCAGCGGGAACGCCCTCGATGGACTTTTCATTATACAGACCCACCTTGGCTTTTGCGAGTATCTGCTTGTCTATATCTGTGGCATAGATGCTGATCTTGTTAAGAGGCACATGCTTTGAGAGAGCCATTACCAGTGAGTAAGGTTCATCTCCCGTAGAACATGCAGCGCTCCAGATCTTAAGATTCTGACCGAACTTCTTAATGAGCTCAGGGAAAACCACCTCATCCATAAATTTCCATTGATCCGGATTCCTGTAAAACTCCGAAACATTAATGGTCAGATATGCGACAAACTCTTCAAAAACATTGTTGTCATGTTTGATGAGATTCAGAAACTCTTCATAGTCCTTACATTTATGACGCATAATCAGAGAATCGATACGTCTCTTCATCTGCTTCTCTTTATAAGAACTTAAATCAATGCCGGTCAGCGAAAGTACACTTTTTTTGAAACCTTCGTAATCCAACTCGCTAATTACCCCCTGTATAACCCAAATATTTGAAGGAAAATTATTCCTCTGTAGCTGCCTCTGCGGGAGCCTCAGCTGCCTCAGTCTCTTCAGGAAGGAGTTCCTTCATAGAGAGGGCAATCTTCTTTTCCTCAACATTGATATCAGTGATGATAGCCTCAATCTCCTGATCCTTTGAGAGAACTGAAGAAGGCTTGTCAATATGAGTATTGCTGATATTTGATACATGGAGAAGAGCATCTACTCCATCAGCGATTGATACGAATGCACCGAAATCAGTCATTCTGGCAACACGGCCTTTGATCTTGTCGCCTACGTGGAATTTCTCCTCGATGTTTGCCCAGGGATTTTCCTCGTCAAACTTTGCAGAGAGAGCGATCTTGTCCTCTGTGATCTCTTTAACGTATACGCGAACCTTGTCACCCTTCTTGAATACATCCTGGGGATGAGCGATTCTGCTCCAGCTCATCTCTGAGATGTGGAGGAGACCGTCTACGCCGCCTATATCAACGAATGCACCAAAGTTAGTTACATTCTTGATCTCGCCTTCGATGATATCGCCTACCTGAAGTGATGAAAGAACTGCAGCCTTCTTCTCAGCCTTTTCTTTCTCGATGATAACTCTTGCATTACCGATGCATCTCTTCTCAGCAGGGTTGTACTCGCTCATGATGAACGAAATCTCTGTACCCTCAAGGTCGTCAAGATTCTTTCTGCCGTTACCGCCTGTTGCAAGTGAAGCAGGGATAAATACGGGAACCTCGTCAACTACTACCTTGATACCGCCCTTAACAACCTCTGTAACCTTGGCTGTAAGAACTGTCTGGTTTTCAAATGCATCCTTGAGCACTTCACTGACTTTGTTGCCGAGTGCTCTCTTGTGTGACAGAGCCACAAGTCCATCAGCGTCACTTGATTTGAGAACTTTAACTGTAATAGGATCGCCTACTTTAACGACCGTGGTAAGATCAAGTGTAGAATCGTTTGAATATTCATTTCTGGTTACGATTCCGTCTGACTTATAGTTTATATTTACATAAACTGCGTCCGGTGTTACTGACAGTACGGTTCCTTCCACCACTTCCCCCTGATAGATTTTTTTGTTGTCGTAATCTTCCAACATCTGTTCAAAATTATTCATGTCTGACATGCTTTTGAACCTCCTCAATAATATTTTTGGGGGTGGAAGCCCCCGCTGTAATACCGACCGAGTCTGCAACCGATATTTTCTCTCTGATACCGGACATCTCCGGCCCCATGAGTTCCGCCAGTGTCTGGATAAAGCAGGTGTTTTCACATTCTCTGCTGCATATCTCATACAGCTTTCTGCTGTTGGATGAATGCTTATCCCCTATTACTATCATTACGTCAGCTTTCTGTGCAATCTCGAAAGCTTCCTTCTGGCGTCCTCTGGTTGCGTCACATACAGTATTCACAACAGTAATATGATAACCTTTTTTTGTAAAGATTTCAACAAATTCTTGAAATTTGTTATAGCTGAAGGTCGTCTGAGATACAAGGGTTATTTTAGCACCTTCCCGGGGCACAAAAGCCTCCGCCTGCTCAGATGTCTCTATGACCATGTTTTCACATCTGCACCAGCCTCTGATGCCTATTACTTCAGGGTGAACCGGATTGCCCGCAATGAGGACTGTGTCCTCCTCACCAAGGCTGCTCACCACTTTATGGATACGCTTTACAAAAGGGCATGTCATATCAACATATTTTACACCGGCTTCATCAAGGTAATCATTTATATACTTTGGTATGCCATGACTCCTGATAACCACAATGCCCTCGCGGACATTTTTAAGTTCCTCTTCCGTCTCAAGAGTCACCACGCCTTTTTCCTCAAGGTCTTTAACTACTTCCTTGTTGTGGATGATTGGCCCGTAGGTATATATTTTTTCTCCCGTCGACAAAAGTTCATATACTTTATCAACTGCCCTGGATACCCCAAAGCAAAAGCCCGCTGTCTTTGCAAGAATTATCTCTGCCATATTATTTACCCTCGCAGAGTCTTAATATCTCTGCCTCAACCTGTTCGATCGTCATATCTGATGTATCGACCTCGATTGCATCATCTGCCTTTTTAAGGGGAGAAATCTCCCTGTGCATATCCTGATAATCCCTGTCGATGATGTCTTTTTCTATTGTATCCAGATCCGCACTCTCTCCCTTGGCTATGAGTTCCTCATATCTGCGCTTTGCCCTTACCTTTGATGAAGCAGTTAAATAGATTTTGGGATTGGCATTTGGCAGTACCACGGTACCTATATCCCTGCCATCCATTACGACGCTTTCTTTCTCGGCCAGTTTTCTCTGAAGCTCAACGAGCTTTGTTCTGACAGGTCCGTACTTTGAAACCTTTGAAGCTGCCTTGCCAACTTCCTCTGTCCTGATAAATCCGTTTACATTTTCACCATTTAATATGACTACCTGGGTTCCGTCCTCAAACTTAATGGTTATATCAAGGCCTTCAAGCTTTTCCGATACAGCCTTTTCATCATCTGTATTAACATTGTTTCGCAGCATGTAAAGAGCTGTTGCCCTGTACATTGCACCGGTATCCACATAGATGGCTCCGAGTTTTTTTGATACTCCTTTTGCTATTGTACTCTTTCCTGCTCCTGCAGGTCCGTCAAGTGCTACTACAAGCGGCATAACGTAATATCCTCCTTTGATTTACATAACATATTTATGTTAACGAAGCCGATTCACCGGCCAGATGGCCTGTCGACCATGCTATCTGGAGATTAAATCCTCCGGTCAGCGCATCCACATCGATCATCTCTCCTGCAAAGTATAGTCCGCTTATCAGCTTTGATTCCATTGTGGACGGATTGATCTCTTTGATGCTGACTCCGCCTATAGTGATGATCGCTTCGTTTATATCTCTTGATCCTTTGATATTTATCTTCAAATTCTTAAGGGTATGAACGAGACTTTCCCGCTCCTCCCTCGTGATCTCATTTACTTTTTTATCTTCATCGATGCTGGCTAATAAAGGTATCACTGAAGTAAGCTTTGAGGGCAGCAGTCCCGAAATGGCATTTTTCAGGGATTTGTTTTTATATTCATCAAAATCCCTCAGTATCCTTTTATCAAGTGTCTCTGTATCAAGAGCAGGCTTTAAATCAATAACTGCCGTTGCTTTGCTGCCCGGATATTTTTTATTTAAATACGACGCCCCGGTCAGTACCAGAGGACCGCTGATGCCAAAGTGAGTAAAGAGCATTTCGCCAAATCCGTCAAAAACCTTTTTGTCACCTGCGTATAATGCGAGATTAACATTTTTAAGAGATAATCCCGATAAAGGACTCACCCACTTATCATCTGATTCAAGGGGTATAAGCCCCGGTCTTAAATCAGTAACAGTATGACCATATTTTTTCAGGACCTTAAACATATTGCCGTCAGAACCTGTCACCTTATATGACACGCCGCCTGTTGCAAGTATGACTGCATCGGCATTTAATACTTCTTCTTTTTTTCCCGGTACATTGGTCTTAAATCCGTTTATTTCTTTAGGGACTGTGCCTGAAACTTTTACTCCTTTGATCACATTATCCTTTATGACCAGATCGGTTACATATGTATTTTTAAGTATATTTACATGATTTTTCTTAAGTACATTTTCGAGGGTTCTGATAATATCTGAAGAATGATCGGATACGGGAAATACCCGTTCTCCTCTTTCTGTCTTTAAAGGGCAGGAGTTTTTTTCAAAGAAGTCCATGACCATATCGTGGTCGTATCCATATACAGATGAATACAAAAATTTCGGATTTGAAATCACCTGATTAAAGAAATCTGTAGTATCACAGGCATTTGTCACATTGCATCTGCCTTTTCCCGTTATAAACACTTTCTTGCCAAGCTTTTCATTGCGCTCGATCAGTGTCACTTTGTTGCCCTCTTCGGCCGCCTTTATCGCAGCCATCATGCCGCCGGCGCCGCCGCCGACAACTATTATATCTTTCATTTATTTATCCTGTCTTAATTATTCCCGGCTTCGATCATTATTCTGATCATTATCCTGATACTTTTTTGAATCATCTTTTTCTACTTCGTCTTTTAAGACCTGCCAGAATTCTTTTCTCTTTTCGTTTCTCTCTTTTGCGCCGTTTAAAGCGACAGTACCAATCAGAATAACAGCTGCGATAAAAAATATAAATTTCATGTGATAAAAAAACTCCGTATATAAATCAAATATATCAATCAGATAAATACATGTTATTTTAACATGAATCGCATGGATAATTAAATATTTTGATAACAGTATAAATACAAAATCAAACACCCTGCAGTTTTGGACATAATCCATACTGCAGGGTGTTTAATAAATTATAAATCAAATCCGTTTAATATCTTTACAGGATTAAACAGGATATGCTCCGTTCTTTGTATCAGCCTTTGCAGCGTCAACCTTTGTCTGCTGAGCATCTCTGTACTTGAAGAAATCAGCTGCAACCTGAGGGAGAAGTGCGTATGAAAGCACATCCTCATCCTGCTGCTTCTTGAATCCCTTTTCAAGCATTTCCTTCTCGATAGAAGCAAGCTCGGGCTCTGTATGACCTGTAGCCTCTGCAGATCTTGCTGTAGATCTCTTCTCGCCGGGGATAACCTTGTCGATTACTTCCTGGTTCATAGGCTTAACTGTCTGTCCGTAGTTACCACGGAGGAGATCCTTGAACTCGCCTGTAGCCATCTTGTATCTCTCACCCATGAGGACGTTGAAGATAGCCTGTGTACCAACGATCTGTGATGAAGGTGTAACAAGAGGGGGCTCACCACAGTCTTTACGTACTCTGGGTATCTCTTCGAGAACGTCGTTGAATCTGTCCTCAGCACCCTGCTCTTTAAGCTGGGATACCATGTTGGAAAGCATACCACCGGGTACCTGGTAAAGAAGTGTCTTGATGTTTACGCCGAGGACCTTTGTATTCATAAGGCCGCTCTTTAAGCACTCTTCTCTGTAAGGAGCAAAGTGGTTTGCGATCTCTGCAAGGAGCTTCTGGTCAAATCCGGGATCATAAGGTGTACCCTCAAATGTCTTGGCCATAACTTCTGTAGCAGGCTGTGAAGTACCGAGTGCAAAAGGTGAAATAGCACAGTCGATAACGTCTACTCCTGCCTCAACAGCCTTAAGGTATGTCATTGAAGCAACACCTGATGTGTAGTGAGTATGGAGCTGGATAGGAAGCTTTGTAGACTCCTTAAGTGTCTTAACAAGCTCTTCTGCCTTGTAAGGTGTGAGAAGACCTGCCATATCCTTGATACAGATTGAATCTGCACCCATCTCCTCGATTTCCTTTGCAATGTTTGCCCAGTACTCAAGAGTATATGCATCACCGAGTGTGTATGAAAGAGCGATCTGAGACTCGCCTCTTCCCTCGATCTTCTTAAATTTGTTTGTAGCGTCTACTGCAGCCTTAAGGTTACGAATATCGTTAAGGCAGTCGAAGATACGGATCACATCGATACCGTTTGCGATAGACTTCTGAACGAATGCTTCTACAACATCATCTGCATAAGGTCTGTATCCGAGGATGTTCTGACCTCTGAAAAGCATCTGGAGCTTTGTATTCTTAAAGCCGTCACGGAGCTTGCGAAGTCTCTCCCAGGGATCTTCCTTAAGGAAACGAAGAGCTGCATCGAATGTAGCACCACCCCAGCACTCTACTGAGTGGTAGCCAACTTTATCCATTTTATCAACTATAGGAAGCATTACTTCGGTAGGCATTCTTGTAGCGATCAATGACTGATGCGCATCACGAAGAACTGTCTCTGTAATGCCAATAGGCTTCTTTGCGATTTCTGCCATTTTAATTACCTTATCCTTTCTAAAATAATATTAATTCAACTTAGAATACTCCGAAGATTGCCATGAATGTACCGGCAGCAACTGCTGTACCGATAACGCCGGCAACGTTGGGTCCCATCGCATGCATGAGGAGGAAGTTTGACGGATCCTCTTCTGCACCGACCTTCTGAGATACACGGGCTGCCATAGGTACGGCAGAAACTCCCGCAGAACCGATAAGAGGATTGATCTTTCCTCCGGTTGCAACGCACATGATCTTACCGAAGATAACTCCGGCTGCTGTACCGAATGCAAATGCCACAAGTCCGAGTGCAACGATGCAGAGTGTCTCTACATTGAGGAATGCCTCAGCTGATGTGGTAGCTCCTACGGATGTACCGAGGATGATTACTACGATGTACATAAGTGCGTTTGATGCAGTATCCTGAAGCTGTCTTACCACGCCTGACTCTCTGAAGAGGTTACCAAGCATCAGCATACCTACAAGAGGAGCTGTGGTAGGAAGGATAAGTGATACCACGATGGTAACAACGATAGGGAAGAGGATCTTCTCAAGCTTTGTAACGGGGCGAAGCTGCTCCATCTTGATCTGACGCTCTTTCTTTGTTGTAAGTAATTTCATGATAGGCGGCTGGATAACCGGCACGAGTGACATATATGAATATGCCGCAACGGCTATGGGGCCGAGGTACTTGGTCTGGCTGAGCTTACCTGCAAGGAAGATCGATGTAGGTCCGTCAGCACCACCGATGATTGAAATAGCTGCAGCAGCCTTGTCATTAAAGTCTGCGATTCCGACAGCGCCAAGGTAAAGGGCTCCGAAATATGCAGCGAAGATACCGAACTGGGCAGCAGCTCCGAGGAGAAAGCTCTTCGGGTTTGCGATAAGGGGACCGAAGTCTGTCATCGCACCTACGCCAAGGAAAATAAGCGAAGGAAGGATTGCCCATTCGTCAAGCAAATAGAAATAGTATAATAATCCGCCGACGCCGTTACTTGAATCTTCAATACTCATCATGATGTCAGGATAAATATTTACCAGAAGCATACCAAATGAGATAGGTACGAGCAAAAGGGGCTCGAACTCATGCTTGATAGCCAGGTATAAGAAGAAACAGGCAACGCAGATCATAATGACATTCTTGTATGTAAAGCTGGGATTCATGAATGCCATCTGACCAAGCAGATTGTTTAAAATCTCACCCATTTTTTAACCTCCGAAAACTAAAACAGTTAATAATCTAAAATACTTAATTAGTTAAGTGTAGCAAGTGTAGCGCCTGCTTCTACTGCATCGCCTACAGCTACGTTTACAGATGCAACTGTTCCGTCCTGAGGAGCAACTACGGGGATTTCCATCTTCATAGCTTCGATAACTACTACTGCATCACCCTTCTTAACTGCATCTCCGACATTCTTCTCGATCTTGAATACCTTACCTGCAGCACCTGCCTCGATCTTTACAGATCCTGCAGCGCCAGATGCAGCGGGAGCAGCAGCCTTGGGTGCTGCCTTAGGAGCAGCTTTGGGAGCAGCCTTGGGTGCTGCGCCTGTAGATGCGCCTTCTTCTACTGTTACGTCATATACGTTGCCATTAACGGTAATTGTATAATTTTTCATTGTAAAATTCCTCCTGAAATATTTAGTGATTATCTGATTCTTCTAATGCTTCTTACCACAAAGCCGTCTGTAGAAGATGAACCTTCATAAGCGGCAATGGCAGCAGATATAACTGCAACGAGCTCAAGGTCATCTGTACCTGAAGTCTCTTCTCTCTCAACGATACCTGCGATCGCATTGTCAACAGAAGCCTTCTCAATATTTGAAGCTTTCTTCTTGTCTTCTTTGCTCTTCTGAAGCTTTGGAATGATACCGAAGCAGTAAATGATACACATGATAAGTATAAGCATTGCAAATACAGTACCCATACCGATAAGTGTATTCTGTCCTGCTTTCTGCATAGACTCGTTAATATTGTACTTAACATTAGTTGTGATACTTGTGATATGAAGGTTTCTGTCAAAGATAACTTCAAGTTCACCGACTCTCACTGAACCGTTAAGGGGCATTGTGACAATGAGTTCCTTGACATCGGGATCAAATTTCATACCCTCGCCAAGTGTAGTCACATCAATTGTACCAAGCTCTGTAAGTGCGTTCTGATATGAATCAACACCCTTAACAAATACTGTGCCCTCTGTCTTGATACCGGCTGACTCGTAGATCTGATCAGCGAGCTCTTCGAATTCATCATCATTGAACTCTCTGAATGTATCGATCACATCCTGGCCGTAATCATTGCTGACAAGGAGGTAAGCATTTCTCACCTGAAGTGCAATATTCTGTTCGTCATATTTAAGTGTTTTTGTTTCTCCACTACCGCAAGCAGTCAATCCAAAGACACAGGCAAGCATGAGCAATAAACCTAATAATTTGGTCTTATTAACTTTCATCTTAATTGTCATCCTTTCCTAATAGTAAAATCGTAAAGCAGACCGCTTATGCAAAGAGCATCTCGAATGCATAAACAAGGTGCTTTCTTGTGTCATCGGGATCGATCACTGTGTCAACGTATCCACGCTCTGCTGCTGATGCTGCGCTGCCTGCAAGCTTTGCATACTCAGCTGCCTTGGCGTTTATTGTATCCTGTGACTCGCCTGCATACATAATGCCGGCTGCAAGCTTTGCATCCATTGTACCGATCTCAGCTGTAGGCCAAGCGTATGTGAGGTCACATCCGAGTGCCTTTGAGTTCATGGTTACATAAGCGCTGCCGAATGCCTTGCCTACTACGAGGTTTACTCTGGGTACATCGCAGTTTGCAAAAGCCTGTGTAAGAGTAGATGCCGCACTTGCGATTCTCTTCTCTGAGCACATGCATGCCTTGAATCCCTCTGCATTTGTAACTGTGAGGATGGGAATACCAAAGCTGTCACAGAAATCAACGAAATCAGCTGCCTTTAAGCAACCGTTAACTGAAAGACGAGCCTCAAACTTCTCAGAAGCCTTGCCGTCATCACCGAGGATCTCGGTTCTATTTGCAACGCATCCTACTGTAAGGCCGTCGAGTTTGATAAATCCGGTAACCATATCCTTGGCATATGCTGCCTTAACCTCAAGGAAGTCATTGTTGTCAGCTATGGTTGCAAGGAGTGCTGCAGTATCGCCCTTGAATCCGGCAAGACCTGCGCACTTTCTGTTAAGATCATCATCGCTCTCTGATAATGCTACATCCTCATTGTTCTGAGGGAGCATAGAGATAAGAGTTCTGATTGTATCGAGAACGGAAGCCTCATCGCCTGTAAAATCAACGGTACCACACTCTTTAGCCTGGAAATCAGCGCTTGCGGTATCGCACTTTGCTGAGTAGTTGCCATCAAGAGCATCAGGTGAGTTTACAAAGAGTTTGCCGTTCTTTTCCTCTACTAATGTAAAGTCGGCAATTGAAGGGATAAGTGCAAGACCACCACCGCAGTTGCCAAATACAGCAGCAATCTGAGGTACAAGACCCTTAGCCATTGACTGCTTGTAATAAATTTCACCGAGTGCGTTAAGTGCATCGGTAGACTCCTGCAAACGAAGACCTGAACAGTCGATAAGACCGATCACGGGTGTACCCGTCTTGATTGCAAGGTCATAGAGATTAACAATCTTCTTTGCATGCATCTCGCCTATAGAACCGCCAAGTACGCTAGAGTCCTGGCTGTACACATAAACTCGATTGCCATCGATAGTACCGTAACCGGTGATAACACCGTCTGACGGAGTATCGACCTGCTTCAGATTGAAATCAGTAGCTCTTGCTTTAATAGCACTGCCGATTTCAACGAAACTTTTTTCGTCGAGCAACGAATCAATACGGTTGCTCGCTGAGCTTGCCATACTACTCATTTTAAAGACCTCCACATAAATGTAATAAATAAGCAGAAATTCGAAAAATTTCCACACTTTCACTACTATAACATAATTGAATTCTTTTTTACAGAAGAATTTTTCAAAGTTTCTTATTTTTATATAAAAAACCGATATCATTAATTCAGACTCTGTAAAGCCCGAATTATGATGATATCGGATCGATTATAAAACCTTAAACTTCAACGATTGTAGGCGCTTCATCATCGGGATTTACATCGCCGTCTCCGATAAGAGCATCCGTATCGTCTCCGTCCTCTCCCTCAGGTTTTCCAAAAGCCTCATTTTCCGCCTGATGCTTAAAGTCCTCTACAAGCTCGGGACTGATGGCCGGAAGGTCTCCGATGGATTTAACTCCAAATGACCGGAGGAACTGCTCTGTCGTACCAAATAAAAGGGGATGGCCGGGAGCTTCAAGACGGCCTACATCCTCGATAAGGTCAAACTCAATGAGCTTGCTGATGGCATGGTCGCAAGATACACCTCTGATCTTTTCTATCTCAGCCCTTGTGACAGGCTGCTTGTAAGCGATAATTGAGAGCGTCTCAAGTACGGTATCGGTAAGTGTATATTTCGCAGGTATCTTGGCGATCTTTGTGAGACATTCGTATGTCTCCTTTTTTGTTCCAAGCTGCACTGAGCCCTCGAGAAATATCATCTCTATACCACGCTCTTCATCCTCATACTTTTGCTGCATTTCCTCAAGGACAGGCATGAGGCTCCGCTCATTTATCTCAAATACTTCACAGAGCTTTGATATCTGTACGGAATTGCCGAGAGCAAACAGGATAGCTTCCGTATTCGAGAAGATCTTCTTTTTCTCCTCTTCTGTTAATTCAATGAGGGGCTCCTCGGGTTTTGCCTTCCTGGGCTTTGCGGGCTTTTCCGGTGAATCAGAAGTTTCAGTTTCATCTGATGATGCAGATTCATTATCCGCCGCTTTTTCATTTTCGGATTCTTCTTTTATTTCAGAATCAGATTCTTCATTTTCAGTTTCTTCATCTTCTGATTTTTCATTTTCTTTTGAATCAGATTCTTCATTTTCAGCTTCTTCATCTTCTGATTTTTCATTTTCTTTTGAATCAGATTCATTTACTTCTGTCTCAGCTATATTATGTGCTTCGACAAGTTCTCCGGAATTCTCATCGTTCACTGAGTTTTCAGTCTCCTCAAGAACTGTTTCTTCAGGTTCCTGACTTGTATTTTCGTTGATATTTTCATTTATATTTTCATTCATGTTCTCTGACATTTATAAATCCTCTGTCCCTTTATATTTCCCTTTCATATAGCGGATCGCATTTATACGATAGCAAATCCGTCCTCGAGTCCGATCTCGTCTCCCGTCCTCTCGATGATGATATCATCAAAGAGTTCATCCTGGCTGATGGATATCTGGCCAACCTTCATGAGTTCAAGTACTACGAGAAATGTGACGATTATCTCCATCTTGCTCTGCTGCTTTTCAAGAAGCTCTGTAAATGAGCATCTCTTGTGAGCCATAAGATATGTAAAGATAAACTTCTGCTTATCATCAAGGGGTATCTCGTCCTTGGTCACATTGCCAAACTTGCTCCTGATGGGATCGACTCTGTCCTCTGACCTCTTCATGATGGTCTGGAAGATATCATTAAGTTTCTGGAGTGTCATATCTCCCACAAGCTTTGTGTAGTCTACAGGCTCCTTGTACTCAAGGATCTGCTCCGGAATAGTCGGTGCCTTAAAGAGAGCCTTGCCTGCATCCATCTGTCTATCCTTAAGTTCGTATGACATATATTTATACATCTTATACTCAAGGAGTTTTTCAACCAGCTCTTTTCTCGGATCCTCTTCATCCTCCTCGCCGTCCTCTGTCTCAGTTTTAGGCAGGAGCATCTTGCACTTGATATCTAGGAGCGTCGCTGCGATGAGGAGGAATTCACTGATGACATTCATATCCTCTGTCTGCATATTGCGGACATATTCAAGATACTGATCAGTGATCTCCACGATGGGAATATCAAAGATATCTACTTTATTCTTTTCTATAAGATGAAGAAGGAGATCAAGAGGTCCTTCAAACACTTCCAGTTTAACAACGATTGCCATTTTTATTTCTGTCCCTTTCCCTTTATAATGCCATAAATTATTCTGTCATAATAAATAATTTATGCTTTCAATATAATTCCGGTACATAAAATGTCCGAAATCTATTTTTTCTTAATATCCACCGTCACGATCTCGCCGGGGTTAAATAATCTCACCGGCAGCGTATGATTTGCCATGCCCTGGGAAACAATATGTATTACGTTACCATCTTTATATACACCCCAGCATCTTTTTTGAAAAAGCTTATACCTCGGTGTTATAAAGCCTCTGCCTCCGGGGAGTCGCAGCAGTCCGCCGTGCATATGTCCCGATAATATGAGATCAGGATTAAGTTTCCTGTACTCACCGGCGTACTCGGGATTATGGGCACACATTATATTAAACGCATCATCCCTTGATTTATAAAGACTCTTAAGCTCATCCGCAGAAGGTGTGACGCTTATCTTTTTGTTATAATATTTCTGTACAAGAGATACACCGGAAATCTGAATATTATAATCATTTAAATATACAGCTTCATTATCCAGTATTACCGCGCCGCATTGTTTAATCTTTTCTTTAAAAACCAAAAGACTGTACGGCGTATCATTTTCATCATCCCAGTCAAGTCTGGCCTCATGATTGCCTATGCAGTAATAAACTTTATATTTCTTTGTCAGCTCCCTGACAAGTTCAAAAGCTTCATCGAATTTGATGCCATGTTTTGAGACTATCATGTCTCCGCCTATAATCACAAAATCAGGCTTTTGAGAATCGATCATCCTGATAAGCTTTGAGAAATCTCTCCCAAATAAAGTGTCGGAAAAATATCTCCCATGCATATCGGTAAGAAATACAAATCTGGCGTTATTTGAAATCTTATGATTTCTGATCCTGACGCGCCGGTTCTTTATACTTAAATTATCAATCACACATATGCTTCCGAATATACCGGTTGCAAGTGTTGTCATAAACGAAAATAATCCCATTAAACCGCCCTGTTTACATAACTATACACAATATTTAGGGTTGCCTATAGGATTATAACACAACATATATTATTTTCAAGAATTAGGGGAAAATTTATAGGCTTGAATTTAAAGATATGAAATAAAAAAACAACCCTTCGATATGAAAGGTTGTTTTAGTAGTCTACAAATTAATATTTGCGCTTTCTTGCTGCTTCAGACTTTTTCTTACGCTTTACAGAAGGCTTCTCATAATGCTCGCGCTTTCTGATCTCCTGCTGTATGCCGGCCTTTACACAGCTACGCTTAAAACGACGAAGTGCGCTGTCTAAATCTTCATTAGGCTTTACTTCTATCCTAGACACTCTTTCTCAACTCCTCCCGGAATAAATTTGCGTCGTTAAACACTCTGTTAAAACACACTAGTTTATTTTACCAAAATATATTGATATGTCAATTGTTAATTTATATTTTTATACCTCTGTTGATGTTTCAGCTATCTCCGTTATCGGACGGGTATCGTCAAATTCTGATACAGCGGATGTCTCAGATATCACCGGAGCAGCCAAATCATCTTTAACATTATCATCATCTTCACCTTTATCGGCAGTTATATCCCCCCTGCGTCTGTCATGGCCCGACCTTCTCTCATTTCCGGCCCTACGCTCTCTCCTGTTAGAATTAATATTTTTTACATAAGCAAGGAATGTACCAAAAAACTGATTTATAATGGCTCC
>CADBFE010000013.1 GCA_902793845.1 uncultured Lachnospiraceae bacterium
CTTTTGAAGATTCCGCGTCAAATGATCGTAAATAATCAGACACGGAGAAGCCGTCAAGTTTTTCCATGCGTTTGATGAATTCTTCAGGTAATGATATTTGTTCTGAAATTGATTTTTCGCTCATGGGATTAATTTATCACACTGGTGAACATAAATAAAGATACGGTAATAAACATGATAAATGTAAATCTTGAATACATAAACGAAACGGGTAAAGAACCGGAGATAACTCCGGGTATGGAGGAAAACTCAAAGCTCGTAATAGAAAAAGCCCTGTTATCAGAAGGCTTTGACAGAGACTGCAGGGTATCCCTGACACTTACTGATGAGGATACCATTAGGAGTCTTAATAATGAGTTAAGAGGCATTGATAAGGTGACGGATGTGCTCTCGTTTCCTAATATTGATTTTGATATTCCCGCAGATTATTTAATTCTTGACAGGGAGGAATCATATTTTGACATATTTGATCCTGACACGGATGAAGTGATACTCGGTGATATAGTGATTTGTCTGAAAAGAGCAGAAGATCAGGCTGCGGAATATGGTCACAGTTTAAAAAGAGAATTGTCATTTCTGACAGCTCACAGTGTGCTGCATCTCCTCGGGTACGATCATATGGAAGATGATGAGCGTATCGTCATGGAAGATAAGCAAAATAAAATATTAAACGATCTTAATATTACAAGATAAATTCAGGGGAAATATTTATTATGAAGGGATTAAAGGTTTCATCCAAAAAAATGCGTCACATATCTTTATTTATATGTGTTCTTGTTTATATGGCATCAGCCACGTATATCGTAAATACATGTAAAGGCTCCGGAATTCTCACATTTATTTCAGCTCTTACGCCCGTGGCCCTTTTGCTTTTCTGCTTTCCTTTTGCGCTTCTTGAGTTTGTGTCCAAAAACGTGAGAGAACAGCTTGATATCATGAACAGCAAAAATTCCGTCAGGATTCTTGTGTTTTCCAATATGGCATTATTTGTTTATCTCGGATTATGCTGTGTACTTATTTTTTCTTTCATAGATAAGATAAAGAAATATGTACTTTTTTCTCCTTACGGTTATATAATCCTTTATTCACTTATTCCTTTTCTTATATTTACATCATTTTGTTTTATATTTTACGGATTTTTCCTGGGCGCGAGAGTTAAAAATTCGCTTTATACGATTTTTATGTCAAAAGCTGTTCTGACTTTTGTTTTGATAATTGTTTTTTCGGGATTTTTTGATGCAAAAGGAGTTAAGGCAGAAAAAATCCTTTATGATCCAAATATACCATATATATTTAAAGGTGCCGGTATCGCTCTCGGTATGTCAGTTGCTTCGTTTATTGCTTTTGTCGCCTGCATTATCAATTACAGGAATCACAAGATGAATATTGTAACAGGTGATAAGACCAAAAGACGGATTGATATATATGATTTTGTTTCCAGACTGATAAAACCGGCTGTGCTCTTATCAATCAATCAGATCACACTTCCTCTTATGATGATCGTGGCTTCCAGACTTATTTTTATGATCATGAATAAAGCAGGATATTCAAAAGAACTGATTTCCTACCGGGAGACAGCATATTTTGTATACCTGCCTGTTATCACATTTATGCCTCTTGCACTGTCATACATGTATTCATTTTTTGACAGGAAATCTATCGCCGTCAGCACTGATACGGGTGATATGCACGAGATCAGATTTAAAATAACAGAGATGCATAAGAAATTTGCAATCTATTATTTCCCTTTTGTGATTTATCTCACAGTAAATGCACCTTGTATTTTGAACGGAGTATTTGGCGTTAAATCAGAATTTATGACCCATGTATTGTATGTATGCCTCCCTGCCGGTATTGCGTTTGGCATGATGATGCTGTCTAAAAATATACTTATAGGTCTCGGAGAACTCTTTGCGTCAGCACTTACAAGCTTTATCTCAATAGGTGTTATGGCACTCATCATGATCTTTGGAGGCGGGATACTCGGCAGTTTCCTTATGCCTGTATCCATATATGCATTTGCAATTATTTATATGCTGCTTTCAATGCTGTTTGTACGTCGTAATGTGAAATATTCACCGGGTTTTAACAAGAGATTTTTAAGACCAATCCTGGTTATGGTTCCTGTATTTGTGATCACTCTTGTGCTAAGGCTTCTCTTATCTTTATTTATGCCGGACCTGATGATACTTGTAATTACGGGTGTGATTGATTTCTTTATAGTTTATATTTTCTATATACTTTCAGGAGCGGTGACTTATATGTCTGTTTCTAAATCCCCGTATGCATTTGTTTTGCTTCCTTTAGGGAAGATGCTGGGATTAAAACAGCGCAACTGATCGTAAGAGGGGTTAAATATGGATATCGCTGTAATAGGCGGTGGATTTGCAGGACTCTGCGCTGCCGTTAAATGCGCGGAGATAAAAACAAATAATGTAACTGTATATGAAAGACAGGAAAAAGCCGGAAAAAAGATCCTGATGACAGGAAACGGCAGATGCAACCTGACAAATACAGACGGCGATGACCTTTCGAAATATGTGACAGGCGACAGTGAAAAGCTTACCGGCATTTATAAAAATGCATCATTTATGAATGTCATAGATTTCTTTGAAAAATACGGTCTGTTTATCAGGGCGAAGGAAGGCGGTATATATCCGTTTTCTAATAAAGCATCATCCGTAAGGGATGTGCTCCTTAACGGCGCAAAAAACAATAATGTCAGAATAATAACTGACACCTATATAGAAAATGTCTCAAAGGAAACAGGAAAATATATAATAAACGGATCTTTATATGACAGAGTCATCCTGGCCTGCGGTGGAAAAGCAGGTGTATATAAGGAGCAGGAATTTAACGGATTTAAGATAACTAAAAATCTTGATCTGGATTATGAATATTTCAGTCCCGGTCTCTGCGGCGTAAAATGCGACGGAGATTTTGCCCTGCTTAACAAATCCAGAGCTGAAGCAAAAGTGACTCTTATAAGCGATAGTACTGAACCTGTAAGTGATAAAGGTGAGATTCAGTTTACGGATTACGGTTTATCCGGCATACCTGTATTTAATCTGTCTCTTTATATAGATAAAAAGAAACTTGATAATGGTTGCTGTATTATCGCGGATTTTCTGCCCTTTATGTCTGATATAGAAGTAAGAGGTCTCTTTGAGTATAAGAAAAATGCGGGGCTTGATCTGTTTAAAGGCCTTTTTACCGATGAGCTGGCTGCTTATCTTAAAAAAGAAACAGATATAAGTGATTTAAATGCTGTAATTAAAGGAGTTAAACATCAGTCATTTAAGGTAAAAGGACTGAAAGAATATAAGGCTGCTCAGGTAATGAAAGGTGGCATAAGCTTAAGTGAGATAAATGACAATTTTGAATCAGTGAAATATCCGGGACTTTATATAACAGGTGAGATGCTTGATGTGACCGGACACTGCGGCGGATATAATATAAATTTTGCCGTTGTATCTGCACTTAAAGCAGCCGGGGACATTATTAAATAAAATGTTTACGATTAATCAGTTAAAAATTAATACAGATAAAATAAACGGTAATGAAAATGAGCTGAAAATCATAAAAAAAGCTCTCTCTGAAAAAATAAAAACAGACGGAGGGCTCATTTCGGACTTAAGGATATTAAAAAAATCCCTTGATGCAAGAAAAAAACCGGAACTTAATTATATTTACACCGTCTGTTTTAAAGTGCCTGATAAACATAGAGACAGGCTCTTAAAAAACAGTAAATTAAATATTTCGGAATATAAGCCTGCAATATATAAATATCCGGAGATTTCAAAGGAGAATGCGTCAGAAAGCCTAAGAAAATACGGTCGACCTGTAATTATAGGCAGCGGACCGGCAGGATACATGTGCGGTTATATGCTGGCTAAAGCGGGATTAAAGCCCATCATTATCGAGAGAGGATATGACGTGGATACAAGAACCGGTCATATTAACGATTTCTGGAATAATGATAAGCTGATGGCAGATTCCAATATACAGTTTGGCGAAGGCGGAGCAGGTACATTTTCAGACGGAAAACTCCAGACAGGAGTATCTGATAAATATGGCAGAATCTCGGAAATATTAAAAATATATGTAAAAAACGGAGCCCCTGAAGATATTTTATTTAATTCTAAGCCTCATATCGGGTCCGATTATCTGACCGAAATGGTCAAAAACATGAGAAAATCCATCGAGGAAATGGGCGGCGAGATACGTTTCAATACCTTGTTTAAAAGGATTTACATAAAACAGTTATCGTTAACCGAGCCGGTCATCGAAAAAATATCATTACAAAATCTTTTGACAGATGAAGAGTATTTCCTTCAGGTAAGATATCTGGTGATCGCAACGGGTCATTCCGCCAGAGATACATACAGAATGCTTGATGATGCCGGAATAAAGATGAAGAGCAAACCCTTTGCGGTAGGTTTCAGGGTTCAGCACAGACAGAGCATGATTAATATGTCCCAGTACGGTAAAGATGATAAGAGATTGCCTTCTGCAGATTATAAACTGACATATACCGCCCCTTCCGGAAAGAGTGTTTATTCATTCTGCATGTGCCCCGGAGGTTATGTGGTAAACGCTTCGAGCGAGCCGGGATATCTGGCAGTAAACGGGATGAGTAATCATGGCAGAGACGGTCAGAATGCAAACAGTGCCATTGTGATCTCCGTTGATGAAAAGGATTACGGCGACGGGCTTTTTAATGGCATGAAATTTCAGGAAACCATTGAACAGCGGGCTTTTGATGTAAATTCAGGTAAAATAACCGTTCAGAAACTCATTGATTTTAAAAATAATATACCGTCAATGAACAACGGAGCTCCGGATAATAACAGCGAGATAACTCCTGAGATAAAAGGCCATTATACATACGGTAATCTAAGGAGTATTTTATCCGAGAATCTTAACTTTGACATAATCAGTGCATTTGATGATTTCGGGCATAAGATTAAAGGCTTTGATGATGATAATGTGCTCCTTTGCGGTATTGAATCAAGGACATCATCGCCACTTCGGATATTAAGGGATAATGAGACCCTGATGGCCGATGCAGACGGCGTATATCCGTGCGGTGAAGGTGCGGGTTATGCGGGAGGTATCACATCAGCTGCACTTGATGGAATAAAAGTAGCGGAAAAAATCGTCACAAGGTACAAATTATAAATAAATTTTGATAAAATATTAATAAAAAAAGAGGCTTATATGAAATGAACACCGAACTTTATAATCAATTGCGTGAAAAAATAAAGGACAAAAAGAGAATAGTAATAAAAATCGGTTCCTCATCCCTGCGTCATGAAGAGACCGGAGATCTCGATTATATAAAGATGGACGTCCTGGTCAGGGAACTCTGCAATATAAAAAATATGGGTAAGGACGTGGTGCTGGTCACAAGCGGTGCGATCAGCTGCGGCAGGAAAGCTCTCGGAGTAAAGGAGGATGCTGATAATATAGCATTTAAACAGGCCTGTGCTGCCATAGGTCAGGCAAAGCTCATTATGACATATGAGAAGCTTTTTTCTGAATACAACCATATATCTGCCCAGATACTGATGAACAGAGATACAGTCTGCAACAATTTAAACAGACTGAACTGTCATAATACTTTTCTGGAACTGTTAAAGCTCGGTTCCATTCCTATCGTAAATGAAAATGATACGGTTGCAACTCACGAGATCCAGATAGGTGATAATGATACATTATCAGCTATAGTAGCATCACTTATTGATGCAGATCTGCTTATATTACTTTCTGATATAGACGGACTCTATACAGACAACCCGAGAAAGAATCCTATAGCAGGATTCATACCTTTTGTGGAAAAACTTGATGAAAACATCATGAACATGGGCAAAGCCGAGACAGGCTCAAGTGTGGGAACAGGCGGTATGAACACAAAGCTGATAGCTGCTGATATCGCTACAAGATCAGGTGCGGATATGATCATTGCCAATGCTTCCGACATCAGGATCATCCACAGGATTATGGACGGAAGAGATATCGGCACTTTATTTAAGGCAAATAAAGATGAGAATTTCTACCTGAAAGATTATGTAGAGAGTCTTCATGATTAATACGAACGGATCGGTGAAATGAATAAAGATATAGAATCCATGAATATGGATGAAACGATTAAGAGAATAAACGAACTCGCCCATAAGCAAAAGGGTGAGGGATTAAATGAAGAGGAAAAAGAGGAGCAGAGACTCCTGCGTCAGAAGTACATTGCAGCAATCAAAGGCAATCTGAAAGCCCAGCTCGATAATATCAGAATAGTTGATGAAAACGGCAACGTAACAAAACTGAAGAAAAAATAAATTAAGGAGATCCTTATGGACTATTTGATGACAAGGCCCTTAAAGGAACAAAAAAACATACTCCGAAGAGAAAAACTTCAGGCCAGAAAAGCCATATTCCCCGAATATGCTTATGAGGCTGCGGTTGCAGTTGCCAATTTTATTACAACCACCAAGAGATTCACAGAATGTAAAAACGTTCTCCTTTATGCTAATTACAGTACGGAATTCAGGACTGACATCCTCTTTATGATGATGCAGCAGTATAAAAAGAATATTTTCTATCCCAGAGTCGAGGGGGAGGACCTTTTCTACTGCAGGATAGACAATCTTGAGCAGTTAAATGACGGGTATAAAGGCATACCCGAACCATACGGCGTAAAAGCAGACTTAAAAAATCCATTTGAGAGTATCGTCATAGTCCCCGGCTGTGTATTTGGCAAAAACGGGTACAGGATAGGATACGGCAAGGGCTTTTATGACAGATTCCTGACAAAACATCCCGAACTTTATAAAATAGGGCTCTGCTATGATGTACAGGTGGTGGATAAATGTCCTCACGAGCCTCATGACATAAAGATGAATGAGATAATTACAGAGAGACAGGATATATATATTTATTAAAGGTGACAGAAATGGAATTAATCGAAATATGTAAAAATGCAGCTGCAGCAAAGTCAGACATGATCGTTCTCACAACAGAAAAAAAGAACGATATCCTCAGAAAAGCGGCAGATAATTTGGTGAAAAAATCCGATTATATAATTGCGGAGAATAATATCGATTACGAAAACGGTGTGTCAAAAAATATGAGTGCCGGACTCCTCGACCGATTAAAACTGACGGTCGAACGTATAGAAGGCATTGCAGAAGGATTAAGACAGGTTGCAGAACTTGAAGATCCTGTCGGAGAGGTTCTTGAATCCTTTGACAGACCTAACGGTATGCATATAGACAAAGTCAGGGTACCCCTCGGTGTAATTGGTATTATTTATGAATCGAGACCTAATGTGACTGCTGATGCTTTTGCTCTCACATTTAAGACCGGAAATGTAGTCATCCTTAAGGGCGGATCAGATGCTATCCACTCAAATACCGCCATTACAAATGTGATCAGGGATACTCTGTCAGGCGAAGGCATTAACCCGAATGTAATAAGTCTCATTGAAAATACGGACAGAGAAGTGACAAAGCAATTCATGAAGATGAAGGAATATGTAGATGTGCTCATACCCAGAGGCACAGCAAAACTCATCCAGACAGTCTGCGCTGAGTCAAATATCCCTGTAATTGAGACAGGTGCCGGAAACTGCCATATTTATATTGACAAAGATGCAGATCCCGAAAAAGTAATCCCCATCGTAATCAATGCCAAGACCCAGCGTATCGGTGTATGCAATGCCTGCGAGAGCCTTGTCATCCATAAAGATGTCAGTGATGATTTATTAAAGAAACTGGCAAATGCTCTTAAGGAAAAGGATGTTGAGATAAGAGGCGACGAAAATGCTGCACTTATAATGGACTGTGATAAAGCGACAGATGAAGATTTTTATAAAGAATATCTTGATCTCATCATCTCGGTGAAGACTGTAGGCAGTGTGGAGGAAGCCATTGATCATATCAACAAGCATTCCACAAAGCACAGCGAATGCATTATCACCGAAAACAAGGAGGCTGCTGAGAAATTCCTGAAACTGGTTGATTCTGCATGTGTATATCATAATGTTTCAACGAGGTTTACTGACGGATTTGAATTTGGTCTGGGGGCCGAGATCGGTATATCAACCCAGATGCTCCATGCAAGAGGCCCTATGGGTCTTAAAGAAATGACTACTTATAAATATCAGATTAAAGGAAACGGACAGATAAGGTAATAAATATGCCCGAGATAATAAAGACAAACGAAAACGCTATTTCATCAGAACAGGAAAAAGAATTACAGCTTGAGTATATAAAAAAAGCAGCACTTTTGCTCTCGTCATACGAAAAAATGATCGGTCATAAGCCGACAGCATGCGTGACGACTTTCGGATGCCAGATGAATGCAAGAGATTCGGAGAAACTCCTCGGAATCCTCTATAAAGTCGGTTTTACCGAGACGGAAGATGAGAATGCCGACTTTGTGTTATACAATACCTGTACTGTCAGGGATAATGCCAATAAAAGAGTATATGGCAGGCTCGGAACTCTCCTTGGCATGAAAAAAAGAAATCCATACAAGATAATCACTCTCTGCGGCTGCATGATGCAGGAGCAGTCCGTCATCGAAAACATTCAGACAAGCTATCGCGGCGTCAATCTGATATTCGGCACACATAATATCTATAAGTTTGCCGAGCTTTTATTCCATACTCTTGAAAATGTGATAAATAACGTAAAGGATATTATCATCGATATCTGGAAGGATACAGACAAGATCGTTGAGGCATTGCCTGTAAGACGTAAATATCCTTTTAAATCCGGCGTCAATATAATGTTTGGCTGCAATAATTTCTGTACATACTGTATAGTGCCTTACGTAAGAGGCAGAGAGCGCAGCAGATCATCCAAAGAGATAATCGATGAGATAAAGGATCTTGTAAAAGACGGCGTTGTTGAGGTAATGCTCCTTGGCCAGAATGTAAATTCATACGGAAAGGGACTTGAGGAAGACATTACTTTTGCAAAATTATTACAGAAAGTAGAAGAGATAGAGGGCTTAAAGAGGATACGTTTTATGACAAGCCATCCAAAGGATCTTTCGGATGAACTGATCGAAGTCATGAAAAATTCCAAGAAAATCTGCAGACATCTCCATCTGCCGGCCCAGTCGGGATCAAGCCGTGTACTAAAGGCAATGAACAGAAAATATACAAGAGAAGATTATCTTGCCCTTGTAAGAAAACTCCGTGATGCCATGCCTGATCTGGCTTTGACCACAGATCTCATCATCGGATTTCCCGGCGAGACCATGGAAGATATCGATATGACTGCATCTTTAGTAGATGAAGTCGGTTACGATAATGCATTTACATTTATTTACTCCAGACGTACAGGCACTCCGGCAGCATCGATGCCCCAGGTCCTTACTGATGAAGAGATTCAGAAAGGCTTTGATAAAGTCCTTGAAAGAGTACAGGAAAATGCCAGAAAGAGGACGGCCGGACTTGAAGGTACCGAGGCCGAGGTACTCGTTGAGGAAGTTAATCATCAGGACGAAACCTTTGTCACAGGCCGTATGAGCAATAACCTGCTTGTACATTTTAAGGGCGACAAAAACCTGATCGGCACTCTTGTAAATGTAAAACTGTCTGAAAATAAAGGATTTTATTATATAGGTGAAATGATATGACTCTAAATGAGGTTGATTACGATAAGTTATCTCCGATGATGCAGTTGTATGTAAATACAAAAAAAGAGTACAGTGACTGTATTCTTTTTTATCGTCTCGGAGATTTTTATGAACTCTTTTTTGATGATGCATATATAGCCAGCAAAGAACTGGAGCTCACCCTTACAGGTAAAAGCTGCGGTCTCGATGAGCGGGCGCCTATGTGCGGTGTTCCTTTTCATGCGGCAGATACTTATTTATACAGACTGGTTCAAAAAGGCTATAAGGCAGCTATATGCGAACAGGTTGAAGACCCGAAACTCGCAAAAGGTCTCGTAAAGAGAGAGGTCATACGTATCGTAACTCCCGGTACGATCTCATCCAACGAAGTACTGGAAAATTCAAAAAATAATTATATATGCTGTGTTGCGCATATGCAAAACCGGGTCGGTCTGGCATTTGCCGATGTGACTACAGGTGATTTTTTTGAAACAGAAGTAGAAGATAACCAGAAATTATATGATGAGATCATCAGATTTTCTCCCTCGGAGATCATCTGTAATCAGGCATTTACCATATGCGGTATTGATATTGAGGATTTAAAAAGCAGACTCGGTATCTGCATTACCTCTCTTGAGGCTCATTATTTTGATGAGCATGCCTGTGAAAAAGCTCTTCTTGAGCATTTTAAATGCGGATCCCTGACAGCACTTTCACTGGCTGATTTTACAGTGGGTAATTTAGCTTCCGGTGCTCTTATGCAGTATCTGAACAAGACCCAGATGATATCCCTGTCGCAGCTCACCCATATTACACCGTATATTAACAATAAATATATGCTCCTGGATTCATATACCAGGAGAAATCTTGAGCTTACGGAGACCTTAAGGGAAAAGAATAAAAGAGGATCACTGCTATGGGTACTCGATAAGACAAAGACAGCCATGGGAGCGAGAACGCTGCGCCTTTTCGCTGAGCAGCCTCTCCTCGATATTAATGAGATAAATTCAAGGCTGGATGCCATAGGGGAGCTATGCGATAAAAACATGGACAGGGATGAGATAAGAGAATATCTCGGAGCCATATACGATCTGGAACGATTACTGACCAAGATCTCGTATCGCAGCATAAATCCCAGGGACATGATAGCATTTAAGACATCATTAAAGATCCTGCCTCCGATTAAGGATCAGCTAAAGGGATTTGACAGTCAGCTCCTTAAATCCATAAATGAAGGGATAGACGGACTGGAAGATATATGCGGATTAATAGAAGACAGTATCATCGATGAGCCTCCCCTCTCATCAAAGGAAGGTGGATTTATAAAAGAAGGCTATGATGAAAATATTGACCTGCTAAGGCGTTCAAAGACAGAGGGTAAACAGTGGCTCTTTGACCTTGAAGAAGAAGAGAGAAACAGAACAGGCATCAAAAACCTTAAGATTAAATATAATAAAGTATTCGGATATTACCTTGAAGTGACCAATTCAAACAAGGATATGGTGCCGGAAGATTATATCCGAAAGCAGACTCTTGTAAATGCTGAGCGTTTCACAACTCCCAAATTAAAAGAGCTTGAAAATATGATATTAAATGCAGAGGATAAGCTCTTTGGTCTTGAATATGACGCATTTTGCAATATCAGGGATACGATAGAACTCAATTTAAAACGCATTCAGAAGACTGCAAAAGCAATAGCTGCCCTTGATGCGCTGGCCTCATTATCCCTTGTATCGGAGAGAAACGGTTATGTGAGACCGGTTATAAATACAAAGGGGGTAATAGACATAAAGGGCGGCCGTCATCCGGTAGTCGAGAAAATGCTTGGCGGAGATATGTTTATCGATAATGATACATATCTTGATAACAAAAAACATTGTGTAAATATCATAACGGGTCCCAATATGGCCGGTAAATCAACATATATGAGACAGAGCGCCATAATAGTCCTCATGGCTCAGATGGGTTGCTTTGTACCTGCAAAGAGTGCTGATATATGCATTACCGACAGGATATTTACCAGAGTCGGGGCTTCTGACGATCTGTCATCGGGCCAGTCAACATTTATGGTTGAGATGACGGAAGTCGCCAATATACTCAGAAACGCCACCTCATCATCACTCATTATTTTAGATGAAATAGGCAGGGGTACATCTACATATGACGGACTGTCCATTGCCTGGGCTGTTGTTGAGCATATATCAAACAAAAAGCTTCTCGGTGCCAAGACGCTGTTTGCGACCCATTATCACGAGCTCACGGAACTTGAGGGCAAGATCGATAATGTAAATAACTACTGTATCGCTGTAAAGGAAAAAGGAGACGATATAGTATTCTTAAGAAAAATAATAAAAGGCGGCGCCGACAAGAGCTACGGTGTACAGGTAGCCAAACTGGCAGGCGTGCCGGATATAGTAATAGACAGAGCAAAAGAAATACTCTCGACACTTGCGGAAAATGATATCACAGAGACTCTCCAGTCAATAGAAGTGGGTAATAAGTCTGAGAAAACCCACAAGCCCGTGAGAATAGATGAGGTGGATATGGGCCAGATGTCATTTTTTGATACAGTTAAAGATGAAGATATAATCGATGAACTTAAAAATCTTGATGTATCCAACATGACACCTCTTGATGCTCTGAATACACTTTATAAAATGCAAAACAAACTAAATAACAGGTGGCAGGGCTGATGAGTATAATAAATATCCTTGATAATGAAACGATAAATCTGATAGCAGCAGGCGAGGTCGTGGAGCGTCCTTCAAGTGTGGTTAAGGAGCTTGTAGAAAATGCCCTTGATGCAGGGAGCGATAAAATCACCATCGAGATAAAAGCAGGCGGCAAAGATTTAATCAGAGTCACCGATAACGGATTGGGTATTTATAAAGATGATATCCCGAAAGCTTTTATGCGCCATGCCACAAGTAAGATTAAGACCGCAGATGATTTATCAGCAGTACTCTCCATGGGATTCAGGGGAGAAGCATTATCAAGTATATCCCAGGTGTCAAAAACCGAACTAACAACAAAGAGAGCCGGTGACCTGCTGGGCTCCCATGTAAATATTGACGGCGGTGAAATGGGACCGGTAGAAGATATAGGTGCTCCGGATGGAACTACTATCATCATCAGGAATCTTTTTTACAATACTCCGGCCAGACTTAAATTTTTAAAATCAGAGACAAGTGAAACAGGTGCAGTATTTGATGTGATCCAGCATTTATCTCTGGCAAGACCCGATGTAGCATTCAGATTTATATCAAACGGCAAGGAACGCATAGCTACAACAGGGCGTGGAGATGTAAAGGAAGTAATCTACAGAATATACGGCAGAGAGACAAGCAATGAGCTGGTTCCGATTGATCATAAAGATGAAATCGGGCATATATACGGATATCTTGGTACGCCATCTGAAAACAGAGCCTCAAGAAATCAGGAGACGTATTTTATAAATAACAGATATGTAAAAAATCCTGATATTACAAACGGCATTGAAGAAGGCTATAAAGAATATCTGATGCAGCACAAATTTCCTTTCTGTGTCCTTCATATAGATCTTGATACAGAAGAACTTGATGTAAATGTACATCCCGCAAAACTGGAAGTCAGATTTTTTGAAGGCAACAAAATATTTGATTTTGTATCAAAAGCTGTAACAGATGCTCTCCATGATCATGAGATGATCGCCAGTGTTAAGCTTGATAAGGAAGCGGATAAAGATAAAGCAGAAAAAGTTCATACACCTGAATTCTTTGAAAAGGCCAGACTTGAAGAAGAAAAGGGCGAAAATGATGACAGTGTTAACGCATCAGAGGATTTCTTTAACGATGATACGGATCAGGCTGTACCGGAAGATGTAATATCCGAAAAAGAGCCTTTAAAAACTCACGGCGATATCTTTGCTATTGATTTTGATGGTCCCGGAGACGAGCCTGTAATAACTAAAAGCCCTGAATATACGGAAAACAAAACGGCAGGGGCAGAAACAGAATCTCAAAGAAAGCCCATGACACCGGCTTTTCAGCAGATGACTTTTATCGAAAAAGAGGATAGAGTACTCTCGAAAAAGGCCGCATCAAGATACAGGATCATAGGTCAGATATTTGATACATACTGGATCATACAGTATTCTGACAGCGTCTATTTTATAGATCAGCATGCTGCTCATGAAAAAGTTAATTATGAGCGAATCATGAAGCGTATGTTAAAGGATGAAAAACACAGCCAGCTGCTGATGCCGCCTATTGTCGTATCTTTATCAGGCTCGGAATATACCGTATTTGAAGAAAACAGGGAGCATTTTGAAAAAATCGGGTTTATATGTGATGAAGCAGGTGGCTACGAGATAGCACTGCGGGGAATCCCTCACGAACTTTATTTTAACGAGCCAAAACAGCTCTTTATGTCCCTTTTAAATGAATTGTCAAATAATCAGGGCAAAACAGCGCCAAAAGATATTTTGTCAAACATTGCAACCATGGCATGTAAGGCATCTGTCAAAGGCGGAGATCACTTAACCGACGATGAGATACATACACTTATCGACGAACTCCTGGCATGTGATAATCCGTATCACTGTCCCCACGGCAGACCTACGATCTTTTCCATGACGAGGACTGAACTTGAGAAAAAATTCAAGAGAATAGTTGATTAAAACATGAACAAACCTTTAATAATAGTCGGGGGACCGACTGCATCGGGAAAATCGGATACGGCAGTAAGTCTTGCGGGGATGATAAACGGCTCTGTAATATCTGCCGATTCCATGCAGGCATACAAAAAAATGGATATCGGAACGGCCAAGGTATCTGAAAAAGAGATGGCCGGGATCAAACATTACGGCATAGATATCCTTGAGCCCTCCATGGAGTACAGCGTCTCTGATTTTAAGGAGATGGCATGTAAGGCAATTGATGAGATATATGCAAACTTAAAAGTACCTGTTATCACAGGCGGTACTGGCTTTTATATTCAGGCGGTCCTTTATGATATTGATTTTAACAAAGATGCGGGAGCGGACGATAGCATCAGAGATGAACTTAATGAATATTATGAAAAAAACGGCAGATCAGCCCTTCATGATATGCTAAAAGGCGTTGATCCTAAAAGCGCAGAAGCAATCCACGAAAATAATGTAAAACGTGTTATCCGTGCCATTGAATATTTCAGGATGACGGGCAATAAAATATCAGATCATAACGAGACTGAGAGAGCAAAAGAGTCACCATATGATTATTTATATTTTGCTCTTACATGGCCCAGGGAGATTCTCTATGAGAGGATTGATAAAAGAGTCGATATCATGATGGATAACGGCCTTTTAAAAGAGACTGAGGAACTTTATAAAATAAAAGATACTCTTTCAAAGACTGCGCGGGAAGCCATCGGCTACAGGGAGATGTTTGAATATTATGACGGAACCGTTTCCCTTGAGGAAGCTGTCAGTAACATCAAATTAAACAGCAGACATTATGCGAAACGTCAAGAGACGTGGCTGAGGAGAGAGAAAAACGTAATATTTATTGACAGAAGCAGTTTTAACAGCGCTGAGGAGACTGCAGAGTATATGTATAAAAATTATGTTAATAAATTGTTACAAAAAAATGATTAATAAATCATATTTAACATGATAAACTAAAATGCATATTTTTATTTACGGAGATATTTTATGAATGCTTTTGGTATAGATTTAGGTACAAGCAATATCAAACTTTACAACGGCAATAATGATTCATACTTCATGGAAAAGAACATGATAGCAGTTGAGGGCAGGGACAATATCCTCGCATACGGAGATTCTGCATTTGAGATGTATGAAAAGGCTCCTGAGAATATCAACATATCATTCCCTCTCACAAACGGAGTAATAGCCGATATCGGTAATATGCAGATGCTTATGAAGTATTTTGCAGATGACCTCTTTAAGGGAAAGATAAAGCCGGCCGATTATTTTATAGCCGTCCCCACAGATGTGACAGATGTTGAGAGACGTGCTTTTTATGAACTTGTAAAAACTGCGGGCATAAAGGCCCAGAATGTATATGTAGTTGAAAAAGCCGTGGCTGACGGTCTCGGTATGGATATTGATGTAAAGACATCCCAGGGAGTCCTGGTGGTTGATATAGGCTTTGATACAACAGAGATAAGCATCCTGTCCCTCGGAGGTATCGTAGTATCCAGACTCCTTAAAACGGGTGGTAATAAATTTGATGAGGCTATAAAGAACGCTGTGAGAAAAGAGTACGGTCTTGTCATCGGTTCCAAGACATCGGAAAAGGTAAAATATGCCATAAGAGACATGGAAAATCTCGGCAAGGATGCCATCGTATACGGCAGAGATATCGTATCGGGACTGCCTGTTGAAAAAGCTATCTCCCTTGACCTTGTATACGATTCTCTAAATGAGCTGTTTATACAGATCATTGAAAACGTAAAGAGTATTTTGGA
The DNA here is from genome assembly GCA_902793845.1 of uncultured Lachnospiraceae bacterium. Taxonomy (GTDB): domain Bacteria; phylum Bacillota; class Clostridia; order Lachnospirales; family Lachnospiraceae; genus NK4A136. Next base: position 16,075 of record CADBFE010000013.1, read on the forward strand.
GCGTACTCCCCCTGAGCTTGGTGCCGACATATACAGAAATGGTATTTACTTAACCGGTGGAGCTTCCCAGATAGATTACTTTGCAGGTATGCTCGGTGATGCTACGGGCCTCAATGTAAATATGGCAGACGAGCCTATGGCAACAGTCATCAAAGGACTCGCAACGATCATTAAGAACAAGAAATATGCATCCCTTGCTTTCAGTGTAGAGGAATAAGAGATGCCTTTAGTCAAAAAGAAACCTGAAAAAGCAAAAATACCCAGCACATATATACTGCTTATATTTACTTTTATAAGTCTTATTGTAATGGGACTTTCTTTTTCCGGTTTTATCCCTGACAGCTTTATACGAAATACATTCGGTGGCATAATACTGCCTTTTCAAAAAGGCGTTGTAGCTGTAACGGATACGTTAAACAAAGCGACAGAAAAAAAGCAGACCATCGAAGAATTAAGGGCCGAAAACGAACTCTTAAAACAGCAGATATCGGAGCTTGAAGAGGAAAATACCCTGCTTTACCAGGATGAATATGAACTCCTCGAACTACGTAAGTTATATGAACTGGATGCCTCATATTCAGAATATCCCAAAGTGGGAGCCAGAGTGGTTTCATGGGATACCAGTAACTGGTTCAGTACTTTTATCATAGATAAAGGTTCGGATGACGGTATTATGGTAGATATGAATGTCATAGCCGGTAACGGTCTGGTCGGAAGGATATCCCAGGTCGGCACGAACTGGTCAAGAGTCACAAGCATCATAGAAGATGATGCCCATGTAAGCGGTATGATACTTCATAATCAGTGCAACCTGATCGTCTCCGGAGATTTAAGGCTTTATGATCAGGGATATATCGGTTTTTCCCAGCTTGTTGATACGGCAGGTGATGCGACTATGGGAGACAAGGTCGTCACATCATACATAAGTGACAAATACCTTCCCGGCATCCTTATCGGTTATATAGCGACTATTACTCCCGATACAAACCATATTACAAAATCGGGTACTATCAGTCCTGTTGTTGATTTTTCAAATCTCTCGGAAGTGCTCGTGATTACGACGCTTAAAGAGCAGCTTGATTATTGATACATGAAAAAGATTTTTATTTCGATAATAACATTCTTTATTTTATTTATATTACAGACAAGTGTTTTTCATCATCTTGCCTTTAATGATGTAGTCCCCAATCTGATACTGATACTCGTATGTTCATACGGATTTTTAAGAGGAGAGTCCTCAGGTATCATAACGGGATTTTTGTGTGGTCTGGCTGTCGATCTGATGTTCTCGGGTTTCCTTGGCTTTAATTCACTGATTTACATGTATCTTGGATTTTTTAACGGATGTTTAAACAGGCTGTATATTGATGACAAGGTTAAACTTCCCATAATATGTATAGGATTATCCGATATAATTTTTTCGATAGTTACTTACGGACTTAAGTTTCTGCTTAAAGGCCATTTCAATTTTCTGTATTATCTGACAAAGATAATCATACCTGAATTTATTTATACAGTATTTATTAGCATTATTGTTTATCCGCTCATTATGATCATTGAGGACAAACTGATTAATGAGCCGATAATTACTCAAAAAGAAGAAGATGTTTTTTGATCTGAAAGAAAAATTTTTAAATTTCATATCAGACCGTTTTTTCCTGCTATATATATTTGCTGTAATTATTACAGCTGTTTTGATGCGCCGTATTTTTATTCTGCAGATTGTAGAAGGCGAAAATTATCAGAACAATTTCAGCTTGTCCATTGAAAAGGAATTAAAGACCCAGGCTGCCAGAGGAAATATTTATGACAGAAACGGAGTACTTCTGGCATATAACGATCTGGCATATTCGGTAACATTAAACGATACCGTTGAGTCGGGTAATGGTAAGAATGAGAAATTAAATACGATCATCTACAATATGAACCGGATCATTAAAGAAAATGGTGATGATGTAGAATGTGAGTTCAGCATTTATATAGATGAAGAGGGCAACTATGTATATTCTGTCGAGGATTCCGCATTGCTGCGATTCCTTGCGGATGTATATGATCATAAGTATACTTCCGATCTGCTTTATTCCGAAAAAACGTCTAATCCCGACGATGTCATCAATTATCTGGCAGGGGAGGATAAATTTGGCGTAGGCGGATACCTGCAAAATACAGAAGGTAAGGATATATTTGTACTCGGTATGGGATATTCCAAAGAAGAGCTGTTGGACATAGTCCGTGTCAGATATAATCTGGCACAAAATACATATCAGAAATATATCTCTATCACAGTCAGCAGCCAGATAACCGATAAAACAGTGGCAGCTATCATGGAAAACAGCGATATTCTGCCCGGCGTAAATATCGAGGAGACTACCGTGCGCAGATATAACGATCCTGTATATTTCTCGCCTATCATCGGTTATGTAGGCCGGATATCTCCGACGGAATATGATTATTACTCATCAGTAAGCGACAACTATACCACTAATGATGTGGTGGGCAAGACGGGTATCGAATATTCGATGGAAACCACCCTCCAGGGTATAAAAGGTCTCCAGACTGTAAATGTCGACTCACTGGGACGTATTACGGAAGTATTAAATGAGCAGATACCGGTAGCCGGCAATGATGTATACCTGACAATAGATGCAGACCTCCAGAAAGCCATGTATACCCTGGTAGAGCAAAAGATCGCAGGTATCCTGTTAAACAAGATCAGAAATGTTAAGACTGTAGATGACGAGGGTCGAAATCCTCTTATCCCGATATATGATGTGTATTTTGCTTTATTTAACAATAATGTCATTGATTTTAATCATATGTCCAAGGATTATGCATCCGATACGGAAAAGGAAGTATATGCATCATTCCTGGCCAAGCAGGACGTGGTCCTTGAAAAAATCAGAGACGAACTGACGACGACAGGTACTGCCTATAATAATTTAAGTCAGGAATATCAGGTTTACGAGAGCTATATAGTGACCATGCTATCGTCGGCCAACTACGGTCTCATATTAAATGATAAGATCGATACATCGGATCAGACATATATTGACTGGAAGATAAACGAGACCATCAGTTTAAAGGATTATTTAAACTACTGTATCGCCATGGAATGGATCGATATAGGCAAGCTGGCCATTGAAAACGAGTATGCCGATTCATCGGAGATATACAGCGCAGTAGTAGATTATATAATAGCCAAGCTTGAGATAAATCCCGGATTTCATAAAAAGATGATCAAATATCTCATCCAGAATGACACTATATATCCCAGGCAGATACTGGTAATCCTCTGGGAGCAGGATGTCATCACATCAAGTGAGAGTGATATAAATAATCTTAAAAACGGCGTGATATCCAGCTATGATTTCATGACGGAACTGATCCGTACACTGCAGATCACTCCTGCCCAGCTGGGTCTCGAGCCATGCTCCGGATCGGTAGTTATAACCGATACAAATACAGGCGAGGTACTTGCCCTTGTATCATATCCCGGATATGACAATAATAAATTGGCAAACTCGGCGGATTCATCATATCTGGCAGAATTAAACGCAGATCTGTCAAAACCTCTCTGGAATTATGCAACGCAGCAGAGGACTGCGCCCGGATCAACATTTAAGATGCTGGCCGGTACGGCAGGTGTGATGGAAGGCGTGATATCAACCACTTCAACCATCCAGTGTACAGGATCGTTTACTAAACTGACGGATACAGTACATAAATGCTGGATATATCCCGGCGCCCACGGTTCCCTCGGACTCTCGGGAGCCATAACCAATTCCTGCAACTGCTTCTTTTATGAAGTGGGATACAGACTGGCTCTTGATGGCAATGTATATTCAAATCAGTACGGTATAGACAGACTGGCCAAGTATGCGGATTTGTTTGGTTTATCGGAAAAATCGGGGGTGGAGATCACAGAATCGGAGCCTTCCGTATCTACGGAATATCCTGTGGCATCGGCCATCGGACAGGGTACAAACTCATATACCACAGTGGCCCTGGCAAGATACTGCACGGCCCTTGCCAACTCAGGCACGGTATTTAATTTAAGTCTAATATATGAGATCAGAAACGCTTACGGAGAACAGATATATACATACGCGCCTGATATCAGAAATACCATTGAGCTCCCTGATGATCTTTGGTATGCGATACATTCAGGCATGAGGGGTGTAATACTTAAAAAGGCTTATTTTAACGATTTGGATCTCGCAACAGCCGGCAAGACCGGAACTGCCCAGGAGGCAACCAACAAACCTAACCATGCACTTTTCATTGGATATGCGCCTTACGATAACCCGACCATGGCTCTGGCCATACGTATCGCAAACGGATATACATCGGATTATCCGGCTCAAATGGCAGTTGATGTATATAAATATTACTTTAACCTGACTGATGAGGAGGACCTCTTAAACGGAGAGGCTACAGATACAGCAGGCGGTGTGATCGGAACCGATTAAAAGGAATCATTTATGGAAAAAGTAAAAGTAAAAGGGTACAACAGTGGACTCCTTGTATTGTTTGAAAACGGTATTTCGTACGAGGAAGCTCTAGGCGCAGTAAAGGAAAAGTTTACCCAGTCAAGAAAATTTTTCGGATCATCCCTTATGAGCGTGAGATTTCAGGGGATAGACCTTACTGTAGACCAGGAAATGGAACTGTGTGATGCGATTACCGGCTCCTGTGATATTAAGATTGCGTGTGTCCTTGAAGATGATGAGGAAAAAGACAGCACTTTTGCGTCAGCCATAAGGATCGTCGATGATATCCTTGACCAGAATGACCTCTTGTATTACAGAGGTACAGTCAAGGACGGCCAGATACTTAGGTCATCAAAAGATATCGTAGTGATCGGAGATGTCAATCCGGGATGCAGTATCATATCAGCAGGAAATATTTATATATTCGGAGGACTGTACGGCGAAGCGTACGCCGGTACATCAGAAAAAATATCAAAAGCTGATGAATCAAAGATAGTGATGGCCCTTGAGGTGTCTCCTGAGGAGCTCTATATCGGCACAGTTAAATACAATCTCGAGAAAAAGAGTTTCTGGGGAAACAGGATAAAGCTGGCACCGTCTGTGGCATATACGGAAAATAAGAGAGTGGTAGTAAGTCCGTACTCAAAAGAACTGATGGACAGACTAAATGACAGAATAAGCAGATGATTTATAAATGAACAAAAATTACGATTTCAGACAATATGATATAAAGCTGATCTTTTTACTCATGACTACGACTATCATGGGTATACTAGTCATCGGTTCGGCAAAGGAAGCGGTTCAGACAAAGCAGATAGTTGGTTTTTTGCTTGGCCTGTTTCTTATGGTACTCATATCGTTTTTTAACTACTCTACGCTGCTAAAGCTTAACTGGCTGATGTATTTCGGAAACCTTGTATTGCTTATCCTGGTCCAGCTGATCGGTACGTCTTCAAACAATGCACAGCGCTGGATTGAGATAGCCGGCATCAGGTTTCAGCCATCGGAGACAGCCAAAATATTATTGATACTTTTTTATGCTCAGTTTATAATGAAAAACGAGGAGAAACTTAATACTTTAGGTCGTCTCGCAGCCTGTGTATTACTGATTTTGCCTCCCTGGGTACTCATTATCAAGCAGCCCGATCTGTCAACCAGTATCGTACTGCTCATATTGTTTGCAATAATAATGTTTATCGGAGGAGTCAGCAAAAAGATAATCATAGGACTGATCGCTGTGATGGCACCTATAGTACTGATCGGACTCTTTCTCGTGGTTCAGCCCGATCAGACAATCATAAAAGATTATCAGCAGGAACGTATTCTGGCATGGATATATCCCGATAAATACAAGCTGGGAGCCGCATATCAGCAGGACAACTCCAAGATAGCCATTGGCTCCGGCATGCTCCTTGGTAAAGGTTTAAATAACGATGACCCGGATACCGTAAAAAACGGTAATTATATTTCCGAGCCCCAGACGGATTTTATATTTGCGATAATCGGAGAGGATATGGGATTTATAGGCTGCAGTGTATTTATCATACTGGAGGTTCTGATAGCCCTTGAATGTTTCTCTGTCGGCAGGTTCGCTAAAGACCTGGCAGGACGGATAATATGTGCCGGAATGGGCGGTCTCGTATTGTTTCAGAGTTTTATAAATATATCGGTGGCTACAGGCCTGATGCCAAATACAGGACTGCCTCTGCCATTTGTCAGCTACGGACTCACCAGTCTTGTATCGCTGTATATAGGAATGGGATTTGTCCTCAATGTAGGACTGCAGCGTTCATATCCCAAAGGACTCTATTAATCTAAGAAACGGAGATGAAATTAAATGAACATCGCACTTATTGCGCATGATGCCAAGAAAAAACTTATGCAGAACTTCTGTATCGCTTACAGACAGATTTTTGCAAAACATGATATTTATGCTACCGGTACGACCGGCCGACTCATTGAGGAGGTAACCAATCTGAAGATTCATAAATATCTCGCAGGTAACCTTGGCGGAGAACAGCAGATAGGTGTTCAGATAGAGCATAATCAGATAGATATGGTTATATTCTTACGTGATCCCCTTGCTCCAAAGTCTCATGAAATGGATATAAACAGTATCGCAAGACTCTGCGACGCCCATAATATTCCATTTGCTACAAATCTCGCTTCGGCAGAACTTTTGATAAAAGCACTCGACAGAGGGGAGCTTGAATGGCGTGAGATGTTCAAGTAAAAAATATACAATTCTGATATTTCTTGTTTCTGTATTTTTGTTTGGCTGCAGCAATACAGATCCTGCCGTGCCTTATGGCATGCTCTCAAATGACACCAATTATACATTCGGTGTACAGGGGGATGAGCAGACTGTAAAGATGTTTGCAGAGGATTTATGCGCTGCGGATTCAAATATTACAGATACATCATCGATCAATTATTCAGGCATATATTCGGCCGCTGTTTATGATATCAATTCATTAAGCGTTCTTTATTCATACAATGCGACCACAAGAGTGAATCCGGCATCCATCACAAAGATCATGACTGCATTAATCGTTCTCGAAAATATGAACCTCGATGAAAATATTACAGTCCCCGATGTGACCATCAGTGAAGGCGGAGTCCAGCTGTTTAAATTAAATGAGGGCGACATCATCGGAGCCAGAGATCTCTTTAACGTCATGCTGATATACTCCGGTAATGACTGTGCCCTGGCATTTGCCAAAAGTATATGTGGCACTGAAGCCGAGTTTGTTGACCTGATGAATGCAAGAGCTGAGGAGCTTGGATGTACAAATACCCATTTTTCAAACTGTATGGGTCTCACAGATTCGGATCATTATACAACAGCTTATGATCTGTATCTGATCTTTAATGAGTGTATAAAGCATCAGGAATTTATCGATGCGATAAACACAGAAGAATATACTTGTACATACACCTCGGGCGGAGAGTTTACCACCAGAACCGTAATTACGACCAACAAATATCTGACCGGCGAGTACAGCTCCCCCAATAATGTGGCCATAATAGGCGGCAAGACAGGTACGACCACAGCAGCAGGTAAATGTATACTTCTATATGCAAAAGATAACAGCGGTAATCCGTATATAACTGTAGTAATGGGAGCGGCGGATGAACCGGACCTCTACAGTACGATGAACCAGCTTTGTAATGATATTATTAATTAACGGATAGAGAAATGGCAGTAGAACAGAAAGTCCGTCTGTCAAAAGTGAATATAGGTATAATTGTTGCTTTTTTATTTCTGGCTTATATTGTCTATAATATTTTTGTATATATAGGCAAGGAAAAGATATACAGATATGAAGTCATAGCAGGATCCCTTGCCAAGACCAATGTATATGAGGCCCTGGCTATCAGAGAGGAAGAGGTGAGGTTTGCTCCCGAGACAGGATATATCGATTATTTCGCAAGGGAGGCCGAGCACGTCGGTATAGGCGATCTCATTTATACCATCGATCAGAGTGGGGCCATCAGCGACCTCATCGCACCCGGTGGTGGTCAGAATTCCCTCACCAATGAAGACCTGGCTGATTTGCGCAAAGAGATAATTAATTTCTGCGCAGGGTATGACAGCGAAAACTTTGGCAAGACTTATGATTTTATGTACAGCATAGATGGCATGGTACTCAAACTTGCTAATGTTAATATGCTGGATCAGATCAGACAGATAAACAGCTCGTCGGACTCAATAAAGATGATATATGCCGATGAGACAGGTTATGTTGTATATAATACTGACGGATATGAATCCGTGTCCGTAAACGGTCTGACCTCAGAACTGTTTAATAAAGATACTTATGAAAAAAAGCAACTGATATCCACGTCCCTGGTGGATCAGGGTGCCGATACATATAAACTGATCACAAGCGATGACTGGCAACTGGCCATACAGCTGACTGATGAGAGAGCAAAGGAGCTTGAGGCAGAAGGATTTGTAACAGTCAGATTCCTTGAAGACAGAAGAGAGATAACCGCTCCGATTGAGATAGTTCAGAACGGTACGGAATTTTTTGGAATCATTTCGTTTAACAATTCCCTGCCCGCGTATGCGACAGAGAGATTTATAGAGATAGAAATAATCACCCAGGAAGAGACAGGGTTAAAGATTCCTTTATCCTCCCTTGTACATAAAGAGTTTTATCTCGTGCCTACAGACTATGCCCTTTATGAAAGCGGCGAGGACAGCTATTATTTCATCAGAAAAACCTTTAAGGAGGACGGAACCCTTTCGTCAGAGACCGTATCTCTCCATATATACGATGAGATAGACGGATATTATTACGTAAATGATGAAGCCCTTCAGATAGGTGACTATCTGCTTAAGGATTCCGGTCAGGAGGAATATGCCGTAGCCAAGAAAGGCGAGCTCGTCGGCGTATATAATATAAATATGGGATATGCCGATTTCAGAAAGGTAACCATCATGTATCAGAATGAGGAATATGCCATAGTAGAGAAAGGACAGACCTACGGAATAAAGCAGTATGATTTCATCGTACTTGATTCAGGATCCGTAGATGAGGATGATTTCATTTATGAATAACATAAGCGAAAATATTGATAAGATCACTCAGAAAATGAAAGCGGCCGCCGTGAGAGCCGGCAGAAATGAAGATGATGTGACGCTGGTTGCCGTCAGCAAGACTAAGCCTGTAGAAGATCTGATGGAAGCTTATAACCACGGTGTCAGGGACTTTGGCGAAAACTATGTAAATGAGCTGACAGACAAAATAGAAAAGATGCCAAAGGATATAAGATGGCATATGATAGGTCATCTTCAGACAAATAAAGTTAAATATCTTGCAGGCAAAGTATATATGATACACAGTGTGGATTCTGTAAAGCTCGCTAAAGAGATAAGCAAGGAATCTGTCAAAAAAGAAACTGTCACAAAGATATTATGCGAGATAAATGTAGCCGGTGAGGACAGTAAATTTGGTACTTCGGATCTGGATGCAAATCTTGAGATGATAAAAGAAATCGCGTCGCTGCCTGGCATAGAACTCTGCGGTCTTATGACTATTGCTCCTTATACACCTGACGCGGAATCAAACAGGGAGTATTTTAAGACACTTCATGATTTTGCATATGGCAGAGCGAGAGAATATATAAAGGGCGAACCTGTATTGTCAATGGGCATGAGCGGAGATTATGAGGTTGCAGTAGAGGAGGGAGCCTCATATATAAGAGTAGGTAGCAGTATCTTTGGAGAACGTATTTATAATAAATAATATTTTATAAGGGAGGGAATAATATGTTTAAAAGAATCTTAATACCACTAATCATAATTGCCATGGTGGCATTTGGTGCCTCATCCTGCGGAACAGTAATGGAAGAACCAGTATACAACGGCTATCCTGATGATATGGTAGCATATTACGGATGCCCCAATTCAAGAAAAGTAAAGAAACTCAATCTGATGAAAAGGCTGTTAAAGAAATAATATATGAGAAATGTAAAACCGGATTTAAGAGTCTTATTAATCGAGATCACCCAGAAGTGTAATGCAAAATGTGATCATTGTGGCAGCCGCTGTGATATAAACAGCGGCGAATTGCTTTCAAAAGAAGATATTTTAAGTGCTCTTACTGATATAAAGAATAATATCGGAACCGATGTGATGATAAATATCACAGGCGGTGAACCCCTTATGCGAAGCGACCTCTTTGATATAACAAAAGAGATCACAAAGATGGGCTTTGACTGGGGTCTTGTGACAAACGGCACACTGATCACCGATGATGTCATTAAGTCCATGAAAGAAACAGGCTTAAAGACCATAACCATCAGCATTGACGGCCTTAAGGAGACCCATGAATCCCTCCGCCATATGCCGGGATCTTTTGATATCATTATCAGAAATATTAAAAAACTTAAAGAAGCCGGTTTTCTCGACCATCTTCAGGTCACATTTACATCAAATAAAAGAAATGTATATGAGTTTCCGAAGCTTTATGAAATCCTTGATACTCTTGGGCTTGACTCTGTCAGAACCAGCTGCATTGATATGATAGGCAGAGGCAGTGACCACGAGGAGCTAAAGCTTGGCCGTAAGGAACTGCTTTTTATAACTGATTTTATCAATAAGATCAATGAAGCAAAAAGGACACCGATAATATGGGGATGTCCCCATTATCTTGGCGACAAATTAAATAACAGGGAATTTTACTGCTTTACCGGTATATATGCTGCAAGCATTTTGTACAACGGTGATATCTTTGCCTGCCCAAATGTACCGAGACGTCCCGAATTTATTCAGGGAAATATCAAAAAGATGTCTTTCAGTAAAGCCTGGAAGGAAGGCTTTGAAATATTCAGGAACAGAAATGAACATGAATACTGCAGAGACTGCAGATATAAAGATACGTGCGGTGGCGACAGTTTTCATTCCTGGGATTATGATAATGACATGCCTTCATTTTGCTATAAAGATATATTTGATAAGCCGGAACGTTATTTCCTGAAAAAAATGAAGCAGCAGTATGGAAGTTTAAATATATCAGTTGTTAAGAGTGATGAAGTCGCTCCAAGAGTTTATATAGAACCCGGAGCATATGAGGACCTTAAAAATCTCTTTAAGTTCGGCAGGAGACACCCGTTAAATATGTATGAACAGCAGGCAGGCCTTGTCGGATATAAAACCGGTGATATATATGTTATAAAATACATTTTTGAAGACAACGGATATAAGAGATACAAAGATAATGCGATGTTTGTAAAGCGTATCATGGATACAGCGAGATATGAAACGGATGTGATAAAAAAGAATTTCCCTTACTCTGAGGATAAGGATGATTATATCGGAGAGCATGGCAAACTTGAATTCTTAGGCTTTGCCCACAGTCATCCGGTCCAGAGTGAGCTCCAGTACAGCATAGGAGATGAACTGCTCCATAAGAGACTTGTGAAAAAGCTCGGAAATTATATAGGTATCCTGATAAATCCCAAAGATGAGACAATAGGAGCTTATATAGGGGAAAAAATAATCCAGGCTGAGCTGGTTATACTTGAAAAGAATTAAAGCATTTAATTTTTGTGCAAATCTGATATAAAATATGGAATTTGTGTCATTTCTTTGGTACAATGTTATTGGTTACTAATTTGGTTGGTTATCATAAGTATTTTATGT
>CADBFE010000014.1 GCA_902793845.1 uncultured Lachnospiraceae bacterium
AAACAGGCAGGGTTTTATGATACTGACAGATATGCTATATAAACCCGGATTTGATTATATAAAGCTTGAACCGTTCACAGGCAGCTATAACGGTATGCGATACCGTATATGGACCGTAAAGGAAAAGTTTTCCGAGGACGGCAGTGAGAAACTGTCGGATGCAAAAGTGATGGCGGCTGCATATCCGGAGCCTTACAGTTTTGAGATAACTGAGGATGATAAAAAGACAATAAAAGAATTTGAGTTCTCAAAGGAGGGCCTTGAAAGTGCGATAGAGTGGCTCTCTGCAGAACAGGAAAAATATGTATAAAAAGGGGTTTATCAAAAAGGCATGAACAAGACAATCAAAGGTAAAGTAATATTTGTGACAGCACTTGTGCTTTTCTTTTTTGTGGTTTTCTCGATCATAGTGAGCTACCTGTTTTATTCAAATGCTCTTACCTTAAGCGGAGGAGACACAAGCGAAGGTCATACCCAGTTCTTTATCATATTCAGCTGTGCCGAAATCATTGTGGCACTCATCGGAGTCGTACTCTGCGGAGCTCTTGCGGAAAACTTTATCGCAAAGCCTCTCCAGGAGATGAACAGGGTCATATCAGATGTGGTTTACAGACCTGAAAATCAAAAGCCCGATGTGACTGACTACTCTGAGATGAACAAGCATCTTAAGGAACTTGAGGTAAGTACCGGTGATGAGATAGAGGAGCTTTATCATAATCTCCAGAAGTTCCAGATGGATGTAAACGAGTATATCCTCTCTGTAAAGGAAAAAGACTGGGAGTCAGAGCATGACAATATGACCATGCTCAGCAACCGTATCAAGTTTGACAGGAGAAAAGAGGAAGTATATCCCTTCGTGGATTCTATCTACATTGCCTGCCTTGATATCATCAACTTAAGCATTGTAAATACAAAGCTTTCTACCCAGGCTGGAGACAGCATTATCAGTAAGGTGGCAAGAGAACTCCGCCGTATCTCCTGCGATACCATCCATACATACCGTCTGAACGAGGACAACTTCCTTGTGGTTATGTGCGGATATCAGGAGGAGGAAGCCATCGCCATGCTCACCAGATGGAATGAGCGTGTGGGCAGACTTAACCGTGTGACGGATTCATTTGACTGCCGTGTTGTATGGGGAGGCTCATACGGAGAGGGAGACTTTAGCGTCGACGATATCTTTAAGAGAGCCGATGCCGAGATGTATTGCCAGAAGATGATCCTTAAGAATGAGATCAAGAGTATTTCATAGGTAGTTTTAATATGAAAACAGGTTACGATCCAAATTATTTCATGGATAAACTTGACAGAATAAATGAAAAAAACACGATTCACAGTAATCTGGTTAAGTGGTGGAATGTGAATCTGGTAGATATGGTGCTGATAGGCGACGAGGATGTTCCGGAGGATATCGATGAGGAACTCCTCGAGGGAGAGACTATAGAGGAATCTGAGTCTGAGTACACCGGGGAAGCATCCGAAGAGATTTCTCAGGAGACCCTGGATACAGCCAACGAGATCTACGCCCGCCTCATGGCAGAGGCTGCAGCCGATGAAGCTGCCAAGCAGGCCGAGATTGAAGCCGCCAGGCTCGCCAGCGAAAATATGTAATTTTTGTTATTTTAAATACGAGGGATATAATTAAGGGGACACACTGAGCGCACGCTCCGCTGCGCAATTTGTGTCCCCTTAATTATATCCCTTAAATTCTCGTAACATGTTCTGAGGCTCGGCGTACCTGTGTTTGTTTCTGAACGATTAACGGTGTGGTTTTAGCTGACGGGAAAATCCAGCGTTTACAGCCCGTTACAGAGCGGTGCAGGGTTGTGAGACAGCATGTTTTTTGCTGGCTCACATGCACCGGTATGTTACGGGATGTTAACGATTAGTTTCCAGGCAGCGTTACACCGGTTCAGAAACAAATCAGGTACTGACGAGCTCACTAAAACTAAACTTCGTTTTGCTTCTTCAGATTTTTATTGGCTGTCGACAGCATCAATTTAATACGGTTGAGCTGGTTAACCTCAGACGCACCGGGATCGTAATCAATAGCCACGATGTTGGATGACGGATAATGCTTTCTGAGAGTCTTTATGACACCCTTACCTACCACATGGTTAGGCAGACATCCAAACGGCTGGGTACATACGATATTGGGTGTACCTGAGTGGATGAGCTCGAGCATCTCGCCGGTTAAGAACCATCCTTCGCCTGTCTGGTTTCCGATAGAGACGATATCCTGGGCATATCTTACGAGGTCCCTGATATCTGATGGAGCATCAAAATGCTTACTCTTTTTAAATGCCTTTGTTGAGGCACTTCTCACATAGTTCATGGCTTTGATACCGAGAGCACTTACCCTCGCAGCCTTTTTGCTTGTCTTAAACTGCTGCTCTTTGTAAATCTGATTGTAGAGACAGTAATACATAAAGTCTACGAGATCAGGTACTACAGCCTCGGCACCTTCGCTCTCAAGGAGGTTTACGAGATAGTTGTTTGCAGCCGGAGCAAATTTTACGAGGATCTCTCCGACGATACCGACTCTCGGCTTTCTCTCCTCGTTTATGGGGATGTTGTCAAACTCCTCAATCATCTCTTTAGCCATCTTTCTGTATTTAGAGAGAGACGGATGATTTGAGGTGATAAATTCATTACATCTTGCGAGCCACTTCTGATGTACTGTCTCCACAGATCCGGGAGTCAGTTCATAAGGTCTCATCCTGTATACGCATCTCATAAAGATATCACCAAAGAGTGCTGCGTAGAGGAGCCTGAGCAGGAGTTTTACAGACAGCTTAAATCCGGGATTTGTCTCGATGCCTCCAAGGTTAAGGGAGATGACGGGGATATGTCCGTAGCCTGCTTTTTCAAGGGCACGCCTGATAAATCCGATATAGTTTGTCGCACGGCATCCGCCGCCTGTCTGGGTGATCATGAGAGCCAGTTTGTCGGTATCATATTCGCCTGACTGGACTGCCTCAATGAGCTGACCTACCACGCACAGTGAAGGATAGCATGCATCATTGTTTACATATTTAAGTCCCACATCGACAGAATGCTTATTGTCATTGGTGAGGACTTTTAATTTATATCCGCAACTGTTAAATGCTGCCTCAAACATATCAAAGTGAATAGGCGACATCTGGGGACAGATGATCGTATACTCTTTCTGCATCTCCTCTGTGAAGATGACACGGTTCATGTTTGTAGGCTGTACATCACAGTGCTTATCAAGCCTCTTACGTACATCGATGGCTGCCAGGAGAGAGCGGACTCTGATTCTTGCTGCGCCCAGGTTATTTACCTCATCGATCTTAAGACATGTATATATCTTGTTTGAGCCTGTCAGTATGTCACATACCTGATCTGTCGTAACGGCATCGAGACCGCATCCGAAAGAGTTAAGCTGGATGAGATCCATATCATCACGGGTACGGACGTAGCATGCTGCCGCATACAGTCTTGAGTGGTACATCCACTGATCCGATACGATGAGCGGTCTGTCAGGTTTTGCCAGGTGGGATATGGAATCCTCCGTGAGGACAGCCACATCGTATGATGTGATGAGCTCAGGTATACCATGGTTGATCTCAGGGTCAATATGATATGGACGGCCTGCCAGTACGATGGCATGTTTATGATTTTCTTCAATAAACTTAATGGCCTCCTCGCCTTTTTTACGGATATCATTTCTGGCATTTTCCAGTTCTTCCCATGCCTTTTTGCAGGCCTCTGCCACGAGGGCTCCCGGCACTTCACTAAACTCGTCGACGAGGACGGGAGTGATGGTATCAAGGCTCTCAAATGAGAGGAAGGGATTGCGGAGGATCACTTCACCGCTGGTGATCTCCTCAATATTATTCTTTATATTTTCCGAATATGATGTGACAATAGGGCAGTTGTAATGGTTCGGCGCATCCTTAAACTCTTTTCTCTCATAGAAAAGTGCAGGATAGAATATGAAATCCACCTTATTGTTTATGAGCCACTGCACATGGCCGTGGGCGAGCTTGGCAGGATAGCACTCGGATTCACTGGGGATCGACTCTATACCGAGCTCGTATATCTTTCTGTTTGAGAGGGGAGAGAGTACCACCTCGTACTTAAGCTCCTTAAAGAAGGTAGCCCAGAACGGATAGTTTTCATACATATTGAGGACTCTCGGTATACCGACCTTACCTCTGATCGCGTCAGATGACGGGAGAGGAGTGTAGTCAAAATATCTCTTTAATTTATATTCAAACAGGTTGGGTACATTGTGGGCATTTTTCTGACCGCCGATACCCTTTTCACATCTGTTACCTGAGATGTATCTGCGTCCGCCTGAGAAATTGTTTATGGTGAGACGGCAGTTGTTTGTACATCCCTTACACTTGGTCATGGATGTGGTAAATGTAAAGTTGTCAAGCTTTTCCCTTGAGATCATTGTGGTCTCGTAGCCGTCGTAATAATTCTCCCTTGAATAGAGAGCGGCACCGAAGGCTCCCATGATACCTGCGATGTCAGGCCTGATAGCCTTGCAGTTAGCGATCTTTTCAAAAGAGCGGAGTACGGCATCATTATAGAATGTACCGCCCTGTACGACGATACGCTCGCCGAGTTCCTTTGCGTCAGAAACCTTTATGACCTTAAAGAGTGCATTCTTTATTACAGAGTACGCGAGGCCTGCTGAGATATCGGATACGGATGCACCCTCCTTCTGGGCCTGCTTTACCTTGGAGTTCATAAATACGGTACATCTGGTACCGAGATCGATAGGATGCTCTGCAAACAGGGCGTCCCTGGCAAACTCCTGGACTGAGTAGTTAAGTGACTTTGCAAAAGTCTCAATAAACGAACCGCATCCCGATGAACAAGCCTCATTTAAGAGGACTGAATCTACCGTATGATTCTTGATCTTGATACATTTCATATCCTGACCGCCGATATCGAGGATGCAGTCTACCTCGGGATCAAAGAATGCTGCAGCATAATAATGGGCAACTGTCTCTACCTGGCCGTCGTCAAGAGTAAATGCTGCCTTCATAAGGGCTTCGCCGTATCCTGTAGAGCATGCCCTTACAATCTTTGCTTCCTTTGGCAGGAGTTTATATATATCCCTAAGGGCGTTTATGGCTGTCTCAAGGGGATTACCGTTATTGTTGGAGTAGAATGAGTAGAGGAGCTCGCCGTCCTCTGATGCCAGAGCCATCTTTGTTGTAGTAGAGCCGGCATCAATACCGAGGAAGCATTTTCCTTTATATTTACTGAGGTCTGCTTTCTTGACCTGATGTCTGTCATGACGGTTTATAAACTCTTCATATTCGGCCGAGTCCTTAAACAGAGGCTCCATACGCTCTACTTCAAATTCCATATGGATATCGCCGGAGAGTCTTGATATCATCTCCTCCATTGTTACGACTGTCTCTTTCTCGGCTAATAGCGCTGCACCTATAGCAGCAAAGAGATGGGAATTGTCAGTATCTATGATATGCTCATCATCGAGCTTAAGTGTCCTGATAAATGCATTTTTAAGCTCAGGTAAAAAGTGGAGAGGACCGCCGAGGAATGCGACGTGACCGCGGATCGGCTTACCACACGCGAGACCTGATATAGTCTGGTTTACCACAGCCTGGAATATAGATGCAGCCAGATCTTCCTTGGTAGCACCGTCATTGATGAGGGGCTGGATATCAGTCTTGGCAAATACACCGCACCTGGCAGCTATTGTATATAAGGATTTGTAATCTTTTGCATATGTATTTAATCCGGTAGCATCAGTCTGGAGCAGGGATGCCATCTGGTCGATAAACGAGCCTGTACCGCCGGCACAGATACCGTTCATACGCTGTTCTACATTGCCGCCCTCGAAATATATGATCTTGGCATCCTCGCCTCCGAGCTCGATTGCCACATCGGTTTTTGGCGCATATGTCTCAAGGGATGTGCTGACGCAGAGCACCTCCTGGGAAAATCCGACTTTAAGATGACCGGCAAGGGTCAGACCGCCGGAACCTGTGATCATGGGCATAAAGTCAATGTTGCCCAGCTGTTTATATGCCTTGTCAAGCAGGCGTTTTAATGTATTTCTGATATCGGCAAAGTGTCTCTCATAATCTGAAAAGAGCACAGTGTTTTTCTCATCGATTACCGCGATTTTTACTGTTGTAGATCCGATATCAATACCGAGTCTGTATAGTTCTGACATTTCTCTCACCTGATATATAAATTTTACATACAAATCCATATTATATTAGAAAAGAATTTTTCTGGCAACGGTCAGAATTACAAATCATAATTGATATTATTTTTTCTTTGACCGATTTATGTCTTTATAGTAAAATGTCACTCGGATTATTAAACAAAACGGATATATTAATTATGGAAAAGTTACTTAAATCTGATTATTATTATGACCTGCCTGAGGAACTCATCGCTCAGGACCCCATAGAGGACAGAAGCTCATCGAGGCTCATGGTCCTTAACAGAGAGTCGGGGGAGGTATCCCATCACAGATTCTACGAGATAGAGGATTTTTTAAATCCCGGAGATACCCTTGTACTTAACAATACAAAAGTCATCCCGGCCAGACTCTACGGCGTCAAGGAAGAGACAGGGACGGTCATCGAAGTCCTCTTATTAAAGAGACTCCCTGACGGTACCCACGAGTGTCTGGTGAAGCCCGGTAAAAAAGCAAAGGTCGGATGCCGCATATCATTCGGAGACGGTCTCCTTAAGGGAGAGATAACCGATATTGTCGATGAGGGCAACAGGCGTATCAGGTTTGAATATGACGGTATATTTGAGGAGATACTTGATAAGCTCGGAGAGATGCCGCTGCCTCCTTATATACATCATAAACTGGTGGATAAAGACAGATACCAGACAGTATATGCAAAAAATCCGGGTTCTGCTGCGGCGCCAACAGCCGGACTTCATTTTACAAAGGAACTCCTAAAAAAAATAGAAGATAAAGGTGTCAATATCTGCTATGTCACTCTCCATGTAGGTCTCGGTACATTCAGGCCGGTCAAGGCGGAAAATCTTTTGGAGCATCATATGCACAGTGAATATTATGAGGTTTCGAAAGAGACTGCGGATATTATAAACAATACAAAGAAAAACGGCGGCAGGGTTTACTGCGTCGGAACCACATCAGTCCGTACGGTGGAGAGCGTGGCCGATGAAAACGGTATGATGAGAGAGGCCTTTGGCAATACGGATATATTTATATATCCCGGCTATAAGTTTAAAGTCCCCGATGGTATCATCACAAACTTCCATCTGCCGGAGTCAACACTCATCATGCTTGTATCGGCATTTGCCGGCAGAGAACATGTGCTGGCTGCGTATGATACGGCAGTAAAGGAAAGATACAGATTTTTCTCATTTGGCGATGCCATGTTTATACGATAGCTTATTTATGGTATAATATTGTTTGTGTTTTTTATAAATAATATTTGATATATTATATTTAGGGAGGAAAATTAAAATGATTTGTTCAAAATGCGGAGCATCTTTTGCTGATGACTCAAAATTCTGTACTGAGTGCGGAGCCCCTGCAAATGCAGGCAGCGAGACAGTAACTTCCAGCCAGAGTATGGGTACCGTTGCACCTACAGTTTCTACTTCGGCAGTACTCGATAACGGCAGCGAACCTATTAAGAAAAAGGGATTCGGAGCTAAATTTATCGGAGTCCTTCTCTGGATCATCCTTGTTGTCACTTTAGTATGTACAGCAGCTGTGCTCACATGCAACTATATGATCACACCTATGGGTCTTAAGGGACTTGCAAAGTCAGGTGCCATGGATGAACTGATCGATGCGGATGAATATATTTACGATGCATTCAGTGAGATGGGTATTAAGAGCAGCTATCTCGACAGCAAAAAGCTTGAGCAGTTCTCATATCAGCTTTACAGTGATGCCCTTAAGTTCTTTTTCACAGGTGACGGCAAAGCAATGGATCCCGAGCTCTTTGTGGATCTCATCAAAGATAATGAAGATGATATCGAGGACGAGATAGGATATCCTCTTTCAAAGAGTGATTATGATGATTTAAGGGATACCATCGATGAGCTCAATGAAGAATTTGCAGAAGACCGTGAGGATACATTTAACGGGGAAACAGGAGTTGCCATACTCGAATTTCTCTTTAAGACATCATCACTTCTGATATTACTTGCGGTTGATATATTTATCTGTCTTCTTATCGGCCTTGTATTTGGCAAAAATAAAGATAAGTCAAAGATTTATGTCGGCGTGGCAGCAATCGTATCCGGTATTATTACAGGAGCTTTTGTTGGCCTTGTACTTGCAGCACTTAATGCAGAAGGGTCTATGGATATCGGCGATATATTACCTTTCTTCCTCTCAACAATAGTAATCGCTGCAGCATATTTCATCTGTGGTATTGTCTCAGTTGTCATGGGCAGAAGCTTCAGAAAAAATCATACATACGTGAAATAATTTTAAGGAGAGCATAGATGACGGATTTTCTTGCAAAACTCGCCGAAATCAATGATTTAATCAATACATTTGTATGGGTCAAAATAGGCCTGTTCCTGTTAATAGGTACAGGTATATTGATGACCGTACTCACAAAGTTTTTCCAGATCACCCATATCAGACACTGGATCAGCAGGACTATCGGAGGTCTCTTTAAAAAGGAATCTCATGACAAGTCGGATGTATCGAGCGTATCCCAGTTCCAAGCACTCTGTACTGCACTGGCTGCAACCATCGGTACAGGTAATATCGCCGGTGTGGCAGCTGCTATCTGTGTGGGTGGTCCGGGAGCAGTATTCTGGATGTGGGTTGCTGCCTTCTTTGGCATGATGACAAACTTTTCGGAAAATGTACTCGGTATTTATTACAGGAGAAAAAACAGTGAGAATGAATGGTCGGGAGGTGCTATGTATTACCTCCAGGACGGCCTGGGCGGATATAAAAACTGCAAGACATTAGGAAAAATCCTGGCTGTGCTCTTTGCCATATTTGCAATCCTTGCATCATTTGGTATAGGCAACATGGGCCAGATCAACAAGATCGTGCTCAATGTTCAGAGTGCTTTCTTCTCAGGAGTTGAAACCAGATATATATTTGGAGATGTGACACTCATAGCATTAATGCTCGGTATGACACTGATGATCATCGGAGGTCTGATCATCCTCGGTGGTCTTAAGCGCATTGCGGCTTTTGCCGAAAATATCGTTCCCTTTATGGCAGTGGCGTATATTATCGGAGCACTTATTATCATGATCGTTCATATAAAGAGTGTACCTGCCATGTTTAATGCCATATTCAACTTTGCTTTTGGTATAAAGGCTGTAGCCGGAGGCGCAGTCGGTGTAACTATATCCACTGTTATTACCCAGGGATGCAAGAGAGGAGTGTTTTCCAACGAAGCAGGCCTTGGTTCATCGGTTATGGTTCACTCAAACTCGAATGTAAAGGAACCTGTAAAGCAGGGTATCTGGGGTATATTTGAAGTATTTGCGGATACATTTATCGTATGTACGATGACAGCTATCGTAGTCCTTTCGTCAGGTTATATCGATCTGAATACAGGACTTGCTGTGGAAGGCGTTGATGATGCCACTCTTGTCCAGGAAGCATTCGCAGGAGTATTTGGCGAACCCGGCAGATGGTTTGTGGCTGTAGCCATACTTCTCTTTGCTTTTACTACAGTCCTTGGATGGTCTCACTACGGTAGCAAGGCTGTCGAATACCTTTTTGGCACAGTCGGTGCCAGGATATACAGAGTGATCTTTGTAATCATGATCGTATCGGGAGCACTCATGACATCATCGATCGCATGGGATATATCCGATACATTTAACGGACTTATGATGATCCCCAACCTTATCGGCGTACTGGCCCTTTCACCTGTTGTGGTCAGGATCACCAATAACTATGTTAAGCGCAAGATCAAGGGAGAGGATGAGGAGCCGATACTTTCTCATTTTGATGATATTCAGGCTGCCCATGCAAAAGAAGTGGAGAACGGTGCCGAATAAATAAGTGTCCTTAGATTAGTCAGAAAACGGGTTTTATATTTTTTGAAATTATGTTATAATCTCTATGAATTATGTGTGTACTGTATCACACAGGGGGACTATTTAGCTGAGAGGTTAAAGGAATGCAGGAAAAAAGAAAAGATAAGAGAATGGATCTCACATGCGAGATTGTTCTTAACAGACTTGATACAAAAGACAATACAAATGTACGCGTTGCCGTTACGGTAAAGGATGTCTCAAAGAGTGGTATAGGTTTTTCATGTGAATCCCAGCTTTCTATCGGATCTGTATATGAGTGCTACCTCACCATCTGGACAAAAGAGGTTATCCATACATTCATAGAGATTGTCAGAAAGTTTGAAAATGACGGAGAGAATTTCTACGG
Source organism: uncultured Lachnospiraceae bacterium (assembly GCA_902793845.1). GTDB lineage: Bacteria > Bacillota > Clostridia > Lachnospirales > Lachnospiraceae > NK4A136. The sequence continues at coordinate 10,385 of CADBFE010000014.1, forward strand.
CGGTATCTTTATCGGTATGCCCGAGATGGATATGAAGAGAATAGAGATTTATTCAACATTTAATGATGCTAAAGTTTAATTATTATTTTTGATAATAAAAAACAGACAGAGGATTTTCCCCTGTCTGTTTTTTTATGTTTTTAACAGATTATCTGTTTTTAAAGTTCAGGTGCATTATTTGACTTTGCAGTACGCTCATGCATTCTCTTTTTGTTCTGACGGGCAGTGTTATCGGCTTCCTTCTTAACATTCTTTCTTGATTCATTGCCTTCATCCATAAGGGACTTCAGAGAAACCTTGACCTTGCTGTTATCAGCGGAATTTTCTCTTACAGTTTTTTCACCCTGGAGATTCTTTAACTTTACATCAGCGAGCTTCTTTTCAGCGAGATCACCGTCAAGTGATGTGAGGAATCCTGTTGCACACATCAGTCTGTCATTACCCTTGTCTGTAGATCTGTATTTGCCTGTGGCATTTTTCTCTGTAATATACGTATCACAGTTGCGGGCAGTCTCCGTGATGAGGTCGGAAATATTTTTATTAGAATAACCGAGCTGGTTAAATACCTGGGCATACGTCTCATGACTGATTTCGCCTGTTCCATCCCAGCCGGCAGATGTTAATGCTCCGTAAAGCTCATGGAGCTCCTTAAACGATCCAAGCATTGCCTTAAATTCCTTTGAATCTGTGAGACGGTTTGAATCATTATAAAGCTTATGATAGATATTCTCTGATTCTGCGAGGAGCTCGGGTAAGCTCTTGCCAAAGCGGATTGTCTGGTCAGGGTCTGTGAGTACCTGGGCAGAGCGGATAAAGTCTCTGCTCATGGGCTTGTCGTAATGAGGCATTACGATTGGATCTTCTGCCAGCTCATATCCTGTCATGTCCTTATTAAATTCATAATAATTAAAATTAATCTCTGCATCTTTGTTAAAAACAGCCTGGGCAAATTCGTATTCGATAGCAGTCTGTCTCTGCTCGGCTGTAAGTTCCTGGTCTTCATACTTTTCATCAACGATCTCACTTAATGGCCTGCCATTTATAGTGATGACATCAGGAATTTTCTTGCCGGCCTGATAAATATTTACAATAGCATAGTTGTTGTACAGATTCTTGGCTGTATTTATGTAAAAGTCATGTACAGCTTGCTTCTCTTTTTCCGGTGCATTCTTAGTGAAATAAAATCCGTCAGGGATTTCTTTCATAAGCTGATCCATTTTCTCATCAGACATTCTCTCCTTAAAAGGTTTTTCATGGGGAGAGTAGACATTGTTTGTTGATTCAAGAATATCGTCTTTAAGCGGTTCGATAGTACCTGCAACGGTTTTTATTTCATTTGAGTAAGTATCCTTAACTTTAATATTGTTTACATCCAGCTCGGGAGCGTTTCCTTTTAAGAATTCTGAGTAAACGGGGTCAAGCTCACCCTTGATACTTTCATTTTGAAAAGATGGTGCGAGAGATGAAGCGAAAGTCAGCTCGGAAGAGATACGGATAAGCTTTACAGTATCTATATCGGAATATTTCTTTCCTGCGATTTCGTCATAAATTTCTTTTGCATACGGATAAAATGCAGCCTTGGCCATGTCATTGATCTCAGTACACATTTTTATTGCGGCAAGAGCGTTTGCTACAGCTTCAATTTTTCCAAAAGCTGCCATCTGGTCATCGCCCATTCCATCCATTACAGAGCCACACAAAAGCGGGTTCTTGATCAGATATTCATATTCCTGAACAGTATCTTTTACAAGGATGCTTAACTCACCAAAATTGTTTAAATAATCAAATACATCCTGAGGCGTTGGTGACTCCGGCTTTGGTGGAAGCTGGGTATCCTTAATCTTATCGATGGCTTTATTAAACCATGTTGAATAATGACGGGCATTGTTGCCACCTTCAGGTATAGGGTTCTTTCTGGTTTTGTCATCGGCACTGTATATAGGATGAGACTGGAGCTCTTTGATAAAATCATTAAAATACTCTGACATTTCCTCATCGGATTTCTCAAACTCCTGGTCACAGAGCAGTGATTTTACCTGAGCATATGTAAAGCCTTTTTCTGACAGTAGATAAAGAATGAAAGGACCTCTTGAACGGGCGGTTTCGCTTGAAAATCCTGCAAGACGGTATGCGGTGGTTAATTCATGATCCTCATTTAATTTTTTTACATTACGGTACGCAGCTAACTTAAGTGGCATATTTTTTATCCTCCTTTTATACGGGTGATGAATTTATAACTGACGTCATTATATGCCTTAAAGTGTTGCAAAAGTGTCACACCGTACAGGGATAGGTTTACATAACCTGGAAGCCTTATTTTATAAGGGTTTTCGGCTTTTTAATGTTTGAAAAATGGAGCCTGCGGTGTTATAATTTTCCGTGCGTATGGAAAAAAATCAGCTTCAGGAAGAATATGAAAAATTCATAAAAGAAGAGCAGGAACGGGAAGCAAATGATGAGCTCATAAGGAGAAAAAAACGGGGCAGAGCCGCACTTTTCACACTGATGACATGTATGTTTCTCATTCCTACAACCCTGTGTTGTATACTTTTTTTCAGACTTCTGTCTGTTGAAAAGATCGTGTCGACTCTGTATGAGGAACTGTACGGAACCCATACCCAGGAGACTCTGGCATCGGATAACAGTAATATATCCCAGTCCGTAAATACAATATCATTTAACAGCACATCTGCGGATACAGCAGGTGAAGCAGATGATGTGATCACATGTGACCCGGATCCTTACGAGGGTCTCATAAAGGTATGTCTGACATTTGATGACGGACCGTCCGAAAATACAGACAAGATACTGGATATACTCGGGGACTATGGAGTCAAGGCCACATTCTTTGTAAACGAAAAGGAAGGCTATGATGATCAGTACGCCCGTATAGTAAATGAAGGTCACACCATAGCGATGCACTCTGCAACCCATGTGTACAGGGATGTATACGCGTCTCTTGATGCATTTGCCTCTGATCTGTTTGAGATACAGGACTTTATATATGAAAAGACGGGAGTCCTCACAACATATTACAGATTTCCCGGAGGCAGTAGCAATAAAGTCAGCGCTACCCCCATGGAGGACCTTATATATTACCTTGATATTAAAGGTATCTCATATTATGACTGGAATGTGGCTTCGATGGATGCCGTGCCCGGAGGCGTATCTACGACCGATATTGTCAGCAACGTACTGGGGCCTATATATGCCGGAGAGGAGTCAGAGTATGTCATACTCATGCATGATGCTGCCGACAAGGATACGACGGTAGAGGCACTGCCCATTATCATAGAGACACTGGCCGATATGGAGAATGTCGTCATAGTACCTATCAGCGAAGATACCACACCGGTACATCACTTAGAGGAAGAATAATAACCGTAAAAGGGAGAGAACATAATGAGCTTTTTTCAGAGTTTAAAAGAGGATTTATCGACAGCAATGAACGACCTGATCACTGATGAGGGCGGTTTTGAAAATGCACCGGATTTAAGTTCTTTTGATGAGCTTAAATTTGAGGACGGGGAACCCCTCCTTTCCAACCTGCCAAAGGAAGAAGTAACTGAATATGAAGAGCCTGAATTTGCCAAGGCCGAGGAAACTGCCATTGAGGAGACGAGTCCTGTACAGAGTGCCCTCGACTCTCTAAAAAATGCAAGCAGGAGATATGAGGATGAGAAAAACAGTAACGCCGAAATTGACGAGATTGAAGAACTCCTTAAGGGAATCATTCCGGAAGAAGAGCCCACGGGAGAAGAGGCAACTCCTCAAACAGAAGAGGAAAATGTTAAGGAAGCGGAAGAAGAAATACCTGAGATCAAAGAGACTCCTGCGGATGATGCTCAGCTTGAGTTTGATCTTGACGCAATGTTACAGAGCCTGGACACAGAAGGAGACACTGTAGAAGACAAGGAGCCGGAAGAGGCTGCCGGGACTACGTTAACCTCTGAGATTTCTGATATCGTAGAGACGACAGAGACTATTCCCGAGATGCCTGCAGAGGAGCCTGCACCCGAGATGCAGGATACAGCATTAGAGGAGCTGATGAAAGAATATAAAGAGAAATTCCCGGAGACAGCAAAGGAGCCTGAACCGGAAGTAAACCCTGAGCCTGAGACGGTTGCAGAACCGGAGACGATAGCAGAACCGGAACCTGCATCAGAGCCTGAAGTAATATCAGAGCCAGGGCTCGCCACAGAACCTGAGGTCTTGGCAGCTGTCATAGATGAGCCTGCACCTGAGGCAGTCGCAGCACCTGTGGCAGAAGATAAGCCTGAGGAAAAGCCTGCTCCAAAGAAGGAAAAGAAAGCTAAGACAAAGAAGGCAAAGATACCCGAGATAGAGAGTGTACCCCTTGAGAAACAGGAAATCTCAGAGGAGACAGCAGTAATCGCAGAGGGTATGAAGATCGTCGGTAATATAGAATGTACCGGTAATATCGATCTCTCAGGAGAGATAGCAGGTAATGTGAGCCTCCTTGGAAAACTCGATGTGACAGGTAAGATAACAGGTAAGATAAAGGCGTTTGAGGTATTTGCCGACGGAGCCAAGATAAACGGCGATATCACATCAAACGGCAGCGTAAAGCTCGGCCAGGATACTGTAGTCATCGGCAATATCGCCGGAGCAAGTGCAGTGATCGCAGGCGCCGTTAAGGGCGATATCGATGTACACGGCCCCGTCATCCTTGATTCATCTGCGATAGTCATGGGCAATATCAAGTCAATGTCTGTCCAGATAAACAACGGTGCAGTCATTGAGGGTATGTGCTCTCAGTGCTATGCAACAGTTAATCCTGAGAGTTTCTTTAACGAATTTAAAAGAGGTAATTGATACATGAAGAGAATACTGTTAAAGCTCAGCGGTGAGGCTCTTGCCGATGATAAAAAGAAATATAATGATGATGTGATCAATGACATAGCATGTCAGGTTAAAGACCTTATCAGCAAAGGATATCAGATAGGTATCGTAATAGGCGGCGGCAATTACTGGAGAGGACGTACCAGTGAAAATATCGACAGACCCAAGGCTGATCAGATAGGTATGCTGGCCACAGTCATGAACTGTATATATGTATCCGAGATGTTCAGATCAAACGGACTTAAGACAGAGATATATACACCTTTTGTATGCTCTACATTTACAAAACTTTTCTCAAAAGATGAAGCGGTAAAGAGCCTCTCAAAAGGCAAGGTCGTATTCTTTGCAGGCGGTACAGGCCATCCGTACTTTTCAACAGATACGGGAGTGCTGCTCCGTGCCATCGAGGTTGATGCAGACGGCATATATCTTGCCAAGGCCATCGACGGAGTATATGACAGCGATCCCAAGACCAATCCGGATGCGGTTAAATATGATGAGATATCAATAGACGAAGTCATAGCCAAGAATCTCCAGGTAGTTGATATGACAGCATCAATACTGGCAAGAGACAATAAGATGCCCATGTGGGTATTTTATCTTCCCGAAAAAAACAGTATACTTAATGCAGTGTCAGGCAATTTTAACGGCACAAAAGTCACTGTATAAAATCAGAAATCAATTATTCGAAAGGAATATATTTTATGGACGACAGAATTAAAGATTTGCAGGCAAAAATGGACAAGGCTCTTGAGCATCTTTCATCAGAGCTTGCCACTATCAGGGCCGGCAGAGCCAATCCTCATGTGCTCGACCGTATCAGAGTAGACTATTACGGTACACCCACACCTCTTCAGAGCGTGGGCAATATCTCTGTACCCGAGCCCCGTATGCTTCAGATAGCTCCCTGGGAAAAGAGCATGTTAAAGGAGATCGAGAAAGCTATCCTCTGCTCAGATGTAGGTATCACACCTACAAATGACGGTAATGTGATCAGACTCGTATTTCCCGAGCTCACAGAGGACAGGCGTAAGGAACTCGTTAAGGATATCAAAAAGAAGGGCGAGGAAGCAAAGGTTGCAGTCCGTAATGTAAGACGTGACGGCAACGATGTATTCAAAAAACTCTCCAAGGAAGATGTATCAGAGGACGAGATCAAGGGACTTGAGGACGAGCTCCAGAAACTGACAGATAAATTTATCAAGGATATCGACAAGGCAGTTGATGAAAAGAGCGCCGATATCTTAAAGATTTGATCAAGATGGCTGATAATACAGAAAATGAAATCAAAATACCGAGGCATCTGGCTGTAATACTTGACGGTAACGGCAGATGGGCCAAGGCAAAAGGTCTCCCCAGAAATATGGGCCATGTGGAAGGTGCCAGAACTGTGGAGAAGATGTGCGAGATAGCATGGAATAAAGGCATCGAGTATTTTACCGTATATGCATTCTCTACGGAGAACTGGAGCAGACCCAAAGAAGAGGTGTCTCTCCTCATGAAACTCCTGCGGGATTACATGGTTAACTGTGTAAAGCGTTCGATGAAAAACAATATGAAAGTCCGGGTCATCGGAGACAAATCAAAACTCGATGAGGACATTCAGGCGTCCATAGCCAATCTCGAGGAAAAGACAAAAGACAATACAGGCCTTAAGTTTACGATAGCCATCAATTATGGCAGCCGTGATGAGATAAGGCGGGCTGTTAAATCCATAGCAGAGGATGTTAAAAACGGAAGTATCGGACCGGAAGATGTGAGCGAAGAGCTGATATCATCCCGCCTTGATACGGCAGGATACCCCGACCCGGATCTCCTCATACGTACCAGCGGTGAGCAGAGGATATCCAATTATCTCCTCTGGCAGATTGCGTACAGCGAGTTTTATTTTGCGAAGTGCAACTGGCCTGATTTTGACGAGGATGAGCTTGATAAGGCAATCCTTGAATATAATAAGAGAGAACGCAGATTTGGCAAGGTTTAATATGCGTTTGGAGGTTACAAAGGTTTGAAGACCAGAGTAATGAGCGGTGTCGTGCTCGCCGTATTTATAGTGGCAGCACTGTTTATCGGACAGGAGTTCATGGCAGTCGCTTTCTGTATATTGTCCTGCATCGGTTTTACTGAGATCACCAGGGCAGCCGTCAAAAAAGACGGCAGTAAAAAAATGAATATTCTTGATTTTTGCGGTATCGCCGGAATCATAGCATATTACACGATGCTCCATTTTTCCGGATCAAACGATGCGCTTACCGCATGTATGATCGGCATGGTCATACTGATGCTGCTGATCTATGTATTTACATTTCCGAAATTTACGGCGCGAGATATATTTACCACATATTTTGCTTTTCTCTATGCCGGCGTGTGTTTTTCATTCTTTTACAGAACGAGGGTATTTTCGGGGATATTTGATACGCAGTCTTTTGAGACAGGTTTTTATGCGGCCATCGTGATCGTCATATCCGCATGGATCAGTGATACATGTGCATTCTTTGTAGGAGTGTGTATTGGCAAGCATAAGATTTTCCCGGTGCTGAGTCCCAAGAAATCTCTTGAGGGATGCATAGGCGGAGTACTTGGCTCGGGACTGTTTGGCAGTCTCTACGGTCTGCTCCTTAATAAGTTTGGAGTATGCGGCACCAAGTATATCCTGTATTTCGGTATTATGTGTATGCTCGGCAGTATCGTGGGTCAGATAGGAGACCTGGCTGCATCTGGTATAAAGAGAAATTATGAGATAAAGGATTACGGCAAACTGATCCCCGGTCACGGCGGAGTGATGGACAGGTTTGATTCCATGATACTCATATCACCGCTTGTCTACTACATTTGCTATTATCTGCTTAAGTAGAGCGATATCCGGTTGCGAACAAGCCGGGAATTTGATATAGTATCATTTGGACGGGGAATTAACATTTGATCATTATGAAGGGGCTTTTGCAAAGGAGTTTTTTGATTCTTTTGTAGGTCTCTTTTTTATTATAATTTTAAAAGTATGGAGGTAATTGAAAATGCCTAAAAAAGGAATTAAGGAAAGTGCAAACGGGATCACGATAAAGAAATATTATGATGCCCTGGTTGCTGATTTTGAGAGAAAAGCAAAGTCTTTTGATTACATTAAAGAAGGTGAATGGCAACAGGGACCAGTATTTCCCGATGAGATAGAAACGCAGATTAAATATGCATCACTAAGCGATGAGCAGCTTAAGGAAGAATATGATAAGCTCCTTGCCGATAATCCCGTTCTCTGGGAGTATTCATATTCTGCAGGTGAACTTTCATACAAAGGTGCGGGAAGCCTTCCAAAGTGGGTCAGAAATACGGGAAATACTGCCGAGCTGACAAAATATCTTGAAGATAACGAAGATAAATTAAGCTATGAACAACAGTATCTTATAAAGCAGCGCATCGCCGCAACCGAGAAAAAACTGATGCTGCAGCAGGAGGCTAAAAATAAAAGGGCACAGGGAGAAAATGTATATACAGAGCCTGTCGTAAATACAAAGCAGCTGCAGGGAGGAGACGAGGCGATAGAGCTTACAGGCGTGCATCAGACCCAGAAGCAAAACAGCAATGCGGGATGCTGGTCGGTATTTCTTGCTAATGCCGCAGGCTCAAGGGGCATAGACCTTACCCAGAAGGATATCAGATCGTACAGACCGGAACTGTCCACCGATGAAGCGGAAAATGTGAGTCTCATAACCGACAGTTCATACAACAGCGATGATATAAATAATGCTCTCGAGCGGGGAGACGGACTGCTTACCTTCATGCCGGGATTTATGATGACCGAGATGGAAATCCCCAAGTACAGCGATGAGCAGGTTTCAAACGGTGTCTCAGTAGCGGACTTTGAAAAGAATGCCGTAGAACACTTAAAGACAACGATAAAGCATGCCCTTAAAAATGATAAATCTCCGGTGGGACTCTTGAAACAGGGGCATTATCTGACTATTGTCGGAATTGAGGGAGATACGATCAAATACAAGGATTCCCTCGGTTATGAAAGTGATCCCGATCATACATATGAGGATTCCCTCACAGCCATAGCTACCGGTATCCTTAATGATCCGGATGTTTACGGAGTACAGCTTACATGGATTAAGGAAGTACAGCTCTCAAAGGATGGCAGGACCATATTTGGTGTACCGAGTGATTATGCCCGCATGAATCCTGACGGAACCGTACTTGGTCAGCCGGGCCCTGTGCGCCTTGGTGGCGGATATCCGGAGGACGGCTTTGACATCCATAAGGAAGGTGTGGCTGTTGCCAGATACGGCGGTGTTGAAGATACCAAGCCCGAGCAGAATTACAGACCTGTACTACAAAACGGAATAATAATATCCGAGAAGGTTTATCTGCCTAAAACTCTTGATGCCGATTATCTGAAGGGCAAGGCCGAGGCCCGCTCCGATGAGGATGAGCGTAAATTAAGAGAAGCTGATAATGCATACTATCACTTAAACAGACCGCTCCAGCCTGTAATGGAAGATCCCGGCATACCTGATTATGAAGCAGGTATGAAGGCCGCCGAGAACAGGTTTAAAACAGAACTTGGAGAATCATGGAAAAAGGCCATTGAAAACGGTTTTGATTTTATCAAAACAGGCGGAAAGGTATTTTTTGAGAACCTTTCTTTTGTTACGGCCGATCCTTTTGATATTGTAAAGATAAGTGCCGAGGATCGTCAGAATGTAAAGAATTACTTAAATGACTTTTTTGGCGAGGATGCAAGAGGCACCTTTGTAATGGATGCCGACAATATTCTTCATAGGTTTACATACAGGAAGTCGCCGGACAGTGACCCTGTAAATATCTGGGATGAAGTGGAAGCGACGCTGCGGTCCATTCCCGGGTTTGAAGATGTTAAAGATGTTGAGATAAAGAGTTATGTGCGCCCTGTGATCATTCGTGCAATGATGAACAGGGATGCGTTACTTACATTTGAAAACGGCGATCTCAGTGTCAGAAATATTTATGTCAATAATGAAGAATTAGATTTCCCCGAAGAAAATATGGGAGAGAATTTCCTGCCCGGCGCATATAAGGAGGAAGAATTATTCAATCCATTTGAAGAACAGGTGGATTACTCTAAGGCTGAGGATGAGGCAGAGGATAAAACTGAGAATAAAGCAGATGAGAAAAAAGAGTCCGAGATTATAAAGACTGAAAATGATCAGGCTCAGGATAAAGAATCTGAAAATAAAGCAGATGATAAAAAAGAACCTCAGGACAATAAGGCAGTTGAAAATAAAGAGGAAGAGTATAAGATCCCTGACATAAAGGATTATGACATTGATGCCCTCCTTAAATCTTTTGTTGTTATCGAAAACAACGAGTCAAAGGAAGATGAAAATTCATTCCCTCAGGGAGAAGCTATAGACGATCTGCCGCTGGTTCCGACTGATAAAGCAAAAGGTGAAAACAATACCCCGGCTCAGGAGAATCCATTCAGAAATGTGCCGGCTTTTGATATAGAATCAGGACCTTATTCCGAGGATGCTGAGGCTCTCCAGATCAATCCTTTTGATGATGTGGATTATGCTGACATGAAGCATTATGAGGAGGCAGCCAGAACCAATTATATGCTCTTTAAGGATCCCGAATCCGAGGAGACATATGCAGCCCAGAAGAATACAAGAGAAAAAATATGGTATACATCATTTTATCTTGCAAAGGAATATGCCCTTAAAGATACGGGCGACAGTTATACGGATGCAGAGGAACTTAAAAAATCCGAGATATTAACCGATGCCATCACAGATAAAGAATCATTAAAGAAAGCGATTGAAACCCTTGCGGAGATAGAATCGCAGGCTGCTGTTGATATTGGCAGGGAAGCAGGTAATATCGAAAAGCGCCTTCACTATAACGGCGACCCGGAAATTGCCGCAGATTATCTTGTGAAAGAAGGCTCATCAAAAGGTATTCAGTTTGGAAAAGCGTCTGCCGAGCTTGAATTTTTGATGCGTGAAAGATTTAACGAGCTTAAGGAATCGGATCCCGAGGCTTATGGTGCTTTTGATTTTGATGAGGAACTTGAAGCATCCAGGGGCAGATACATTGCAAACAGGATTAAAGATACGGATAAAGCCTTTTATGAGAGAGGAAAGAAGATTAATGATTCCGAGGAGATAGCAAGACCAAACGGAATAATCCCTCCGATCAAAAGCAGCAAAAATGTTACCGACTATGACAGGGTGCTCCATGCCAAAAAGTCTATGTCCGTAGCACTTGTCGACAGTATATCCGACATTATTGATAAGGGCAGGGGCTTTGATACCGTGCCTGATTTTGATAATGATTTCTATAAAGAACTTGATGCATACAGAAATCTAAAGACCGGGGCAGATAAGATAAAGAAGGTCATATCGGCAGATAAGACATTTGCTGCCAATAACCGTCTGGCATTTGGCGTATTTGATGAATTATCAAGTGAACTGAATTCATATTACAAAAAGGACGAGCGTACCGGTAAATATCCTGAGTTTAATAATTATGCTGCGGACACACTTCGCCATAAATATACAAATGCGATAAACAGGATAAAAATCCTCAGGGATGATTATGCAGTCTTCATGAACGGAAAATATGAAGCGGCCAATAAATCAAAGCGTGTGACTGCTAATGATGTTAAGGCATTTAACGATGTCCTTAAACTCCTTGCAAGCGATCTTAAGGTTGTAGATAAGATATTTAAGTCAAGGCAGACCATGACTCTGCCCCTTGGCGCATTTAAGTATTCCGAAGAAATCGAGAAGATCAATTATGTAAATGGTACCTTTAAATATCCCGGCTTTATGGAATTCTGCCGTATATATGCAGGATCAGGCAGGGCGACAGAAGATATTCTTAAAGAGTTCACACAGGAAACACCGGCGCATATCAGGATAAGGTATGAGAAGGAAATGCTTGTCAATCCTTCCATGTCGGAATATCTGCCGGAGGATAGCAAGATCCCCGGTCGTATTGAGAATACATCCGATCCTGACGCAATATCAGAATACTTAAAAAGAAACGATCTGCTCCTTACAGAGAGGGAGAAAGCTCATCTTCAGAATCATTATAATTCCGCAGTATTTGCAAAGAATCTAAATGATATCGCTGATACTTATTTTGGTGATCTTAAGAATTATTATGACGAAAAGAGAAGACCGGAAGTAGTAATAAAAGGTGAAGACGCGGCAGAACTCGATGTACATCAGACAGAGTTCCAGACCAGCTTAAACGGCGGATGGTCTGTGGCCGGAGCACTCATGATAAACAGCTTTGGCGGCCAGCGCCCCGTCAGACAGGAAGATATCAGATATTACAGACCTGAGCTTTCAGAGGGCGAAGTCCTCGATCGCAACGGTATGATGAACGATATCTACAGTAGGGATAACGGCAGGGATCTTATGGATATGGGAGATTCCATCCTCCGCTATGCACCTGACAAGATGATGAGGCAGTTTGAGATCGCTCCGTATGATGAGGCTATCGAGAAGAAAGGCATATCTCCTGATGAGTATCTTGCCAATGCAATGAAGCTCTTTAAAAAGCAGGTGCTCCATACATTGAAATATGACAGATGTCCCATACCGTTTAAGATGGGCAGCCATTATATTACCATCACAGGAATTGAAGGCGACATCATAAAATATAAGGACAGCCGCAGAGACGGAAGGGCAGGAGAGACCGCAAATCCCGATCATACATTTGTTGTTTCCGTTAAAGACCTTATAGGTAAGAGGCTTACAGGTTCTAAGGCAGAACGATCAACTATCCAGCTCACATGGCTCTCTGATATCAAACTCTCAAAAGATAAGCAGAGTATTTTTGGTGTACCCAGTAAATATGCGACTGTAGATGATGACGGCGAGATATATACAGCTCCTATGGAATATAACAAGATGGCGGAGCAGGATAATACCGTTGCCAACAGAAACGGTATCAGATTCTACAGATTTGGCGGCGACGAGGAAAATAACAAAGATGATGTAAAAGATAAATATCCTTTAACAGACGGTGGCATCATCAAACTCGAGAAGGCATATCTGCCTAAAAAAGTTCATATCAAATATCTTGTAAATGAGGCCGAGAAGAGAGAAGAGGCCGAGGAGAAGAGATTAAATAATGACGATATGGAGATGCTCGGTATCGACAGGGATATTGCATATACTTACAGCAAGGCGATGGAAGTCGACGAGACTGTAAAGACAGATGGGGATATCATTGATCTTCCGAATGTTCCTGACTATGACCTTGGAGACGGAGACGGAAAAGGAAACGGCAGCGATACTCCGGATACAGGCCGAGGATCATCTGATGCCGGTGAAAGCAGGAAAAAGTCGCCTGAAAGTATCACGCAGGATAATATGCTTGCCGTGTACCGCAATATTAATCTTGTATCTAAGGACCTTTTAAATAAGCTTGATAAATCAACGCCCTGGTATATCAACGGTTTTACGGATATGTTCCGGATAACCGATACCAGTGTTGATTTTGATGAGATTAAGGAAGGCCTTGAAGAAATGGTCGAGTTGTCAGAAGGCGTCCTAGGTGCATCAAAAGAGATCAGTGAAAAAGACGCACAGGATATAGTTAAGAAACTTACAAAGACCATTGATGCGACAAGAGAGTATCTTAATGGAAAGGCTAAGCAGTTCATGGCAGATTCCTCAAGGAAGAACAGCAAGTCAAAGGCCGGTACGGAACAGGCAAGGATCAGGGCTGCCATCGATTCGTTTAAGGAGATTTCAAACCTTAAAGTAGAATTTACGGGAGCTGCCGGCAATAAGAGCAGCGTATTTAAGGATATCGAAAAAAAGAAGGTATCAGATACCGTTAAGGATTTTGAAGAACTCCTTGTAACGAATCTAAATAAAGATATGCAAAAGAAGCAGGATGAGAGTTTCCGAAACAGAACCGAAATACCTGAGCGTCATATGAAGAGACTTGTAAGACTTGAGGCAGCTTTTGGTAAGAAGCCTGAATTTATTGAAGATTTTCGGGATAAGGGTTGTATCAAATATATTGAGGTGACAAAAAATGGCAAAACCGAAAAGGTTTCATCATTTACCAAGCTTACAGAGATAAAAGATGAATTTAAGGGAATAGGTCCTTCAGGGGCAAATACAAAACTGTCCGATAAGGACTTTGTTGCTATTGCGGTTGCTGAGTCAACAACAGCGGAAGTATTCAGACCTGAGTATGAAAAATTAAGGAAGCATAAGGCTTTTGAGGGCATGACTCTTGAAGAAGTCGCATCAAACTACAGCGCTCATATATTTGATGCTTACAGTGCTGAGATTCTTGATAAACTGACAGATACCATTCCTTTTGTCGAGGCGGCAAGACAGAAAGCAGTAAAGGATATTAAGGCATATGAAAATGGCGATAAGAAGCCTCTGGCCACAGTCATTGCAAACAACCTTAATTTCCTTGTACTTAAATGGAAGGCCAATAACCATGCGCTCCTTGACAGCGGAAGTGAGTACCTGTTTAACAGTGAGATAGGACAGCGAATGTTTGGAATGCTCGAACGTGACCCTGACCTTATGAAGCTTGCAAAGAATGCAGGTCTTAATCCTGAAGTATATTTCAATCTTAAGGCCATGGAGAGAGAAGGAAAAGCAAAGCTTAAAGGATTTGATCTCCTCCATGCAGCGATGGGAGTCCAGACGACTCATAAGGAACTTGCCAATGATAAATTATGGCAGGATCAGGATGTCAAGGAAGAACGATTTGCCGACATGCTCCTTAACGAGGCTCATAATATTGAAGGCCATAAGTCAGAGGCAAGGAAAGATGCCATAAAGGAGATCAAAGAGGCCCGCGATAAGGCTGATAATGAGTATAACGAGAAGCGTATGGTTGCCCAGTGCAGAAAAGCTCTTGCAGTACTCAGGACCTATAAGGACAGAGATGACTTCAAAAAGATTTATGATAAATTTAAAAAAGAATGTGATAAGTATGGCGTAAAAGATACCGAACTCACGGAAGATAATGATAATTTCCTGAATATCACATATGAGTTTTCTATAGATACGGAAGTTTATATTTCCAAGATCGCTAACGATCTGCATTCACTCAAACTTGAACTTTATAATTATTACAGGGGAGAAGTCCTTCAGATAGAGGAAAAGGCAAGGCTTGAGGGCAAGATCGTTTGTTACGGCGATGAGGGTACATTAAGATATGCCGAGACGGAAGCAAAGAAATTTATAATCAGTTCCGAGTCAAGGATAAGCAAGGGAGAGGAGTTATCTCCTGAGGAGGATGTTAAATATAAATATCTTAAGGATCTGATGGACAGATATGCAAGACTCGGAAAAGACAGTAAGGACATGGGCCGACTTGAGCGTCAGAAGCAGGATGAATGCTCATATATCAAAATAAGAAGTCTGCTTGATGATAATATTTTCAAGATGAAATATATAGATCAGAATCAGATCTCAGAAAGACTTAATGTTATCGGTGAGAGCGATGATCTTAAAGAAAGACTAAAAGCCTTTATGAGATATAAGGGTCTTGATAAGCTTTCACCTGCTGAATTTGCCAAAAAGCTGAATAACCGCGCATTCAGCAAGGATATTATGCATGATATGCTTCAGTTTGAGAGGGATAAAGCTGCCGGCAAGATCGAATATAATGAGCCCGGCATCATTCATATTCCCGAAGAAAAGGCTCCGGAAGAAAAGGCACCTGAGGTTAATGCAGATAATGATAGAGTACGTATTTCCGTTGATGAGCTTGAGAATCCTGTTAAGGCACATGCCGATGCGGACAAGATAACAGCCAATGATATCCTTGACGTAAAGATAGAGCTTGACAATAAAAAGGCTCCCGGCGCAGACAGTGAGAAACTCCGCACATCATATGAAAACCTTCAGGAAGAAGATGGTGTTAAGAAAGAAGACGGCATTACGACAGCAGAGAAGAATAAGACAAAGCAGAAGAAGGTGTTGCTGACAATTTAATACCGGGCGCTGCCGGGAGGGTTTTATCCATAAATATAAACATTTCGCCTTATTTCGCCGATATAAATGTATATGAGCGGAGATTTTGTGTCGGAATTACAGATAAAAATCTCAGTAAACATAAAAATTTGATTTGATATGATATTTTAAGGTATAATATAAGGATGATATATTTAGCTAATAACAGAATGTATCAAAAACTCGGGAGAAGTATATGAAAAAGGGAAATGTGAATAAGGATAATTATGTTAACAAGGGCTTTACTCTGGTAGAGCTCATTGTTGTGCTTATAATCCTGGCAATCTTAGCCGCTGTCCTGATACCTGTCCTTACAGGATATATAGAGCAGGCCAGGAGCAAGAAGGACCTTAGAAATGCAAAAGCCCTGATGGAGGCAACCCAGGCTGCTTTTGTAGAACTTTATGCCCAAAATCCGGATGTTAAGCTTGGAGATCAGCTTGTACCCAATAACAGATCATATTTTACAAATACCACTAAGCCTAATAATAATTATGATCAGGATGTATCAGAGACGGATTTTGCAATGAATATTCTTAAACTCGCAGATTTTCCGAAAGATAAGAATGGAAATTATGATAAGCCTTATATTTTCATGGTTGCGACAGGCAGTAATGCTCCGTCATCAACAGTGGAACCGTATGAAAAGTTCACAATTTACTATGGCATGTATATGGAAACGAAGAATTCAAAGCCATGGTATTATTATAATGGTGAGTGGACTACATTAAATCCCAGATCTAACAATTTAAATCCAAAAGATTATATTATTAATAAAGATAACACATTTGCATCCGGTCCTCTAAAAAATAAGAAACTTCAGTACTATGTTATTGTGAATACGCCGAAGTGGACAGTATGTGACACCGGTGCAAAAAATTTCTGGGATAATATAAAAAAATTAAGCGACTGATGTATATTAAACAAAGCGTTGAACCATCAACGCTTTTTGCCTTGATTTAGGATATATACAATTTATGACTATTAAACAGATCATAAAATCAAATAAAGGAACGAGCCTGGTGCTTGTGGCGGCTTTAACCGTAGTGATAGTAGCTCTTACGGTTGCTCTGCGTGTTGCTGCAGGAGTCATCATGGCATCTGCCAATCAGCAGCTCAATCAGGATCAGGCGTACGAACTCGCCACGAGTCTCGGAGATTCTCTTGAGGAAAAAATATTAAATCCCTCAGGTACGGATATGACAGGGCTCGAGCTGATAAACAACACAAAGCTCGTGGATATGTCAGGCTTTGACGGTATGCCTGAAGCAAGTGTTATAGCAATGGTTTCAAAAGATATCGAGGGCAGATTTGTACTGACGGTTACATCTAATGTCGGCAAAGCCTCGTATATATGGAAGGCTACATATAAAGGCAGCAAGAATGAAGGTTATAAGAAAATTAATCTCTAAAATTAAAGATAACAGAGG
>CADBFE010000015.1:0-41817 GCA_902793845.1 uncultured Lachnospiraceae bacterium
TATACCTGCAAATATGAGAAATGTCACTGCCGTACCCACAGCCGGTATTGAGACAAATGTAGGCACAAACGTACCGATTATGCTGCCGATCGTATTGGCTGCTCCGAGATTACCCACGGTCTTGCCGTTATCGTCAAGGCTGCTAACTGTATATTTAACGAGGGACGGAGTGACCGTTCCAAGTAAAAACAGGGGAAATACAAATACCAACATACATGAAGCAAATGCAGCATATATCAGGAAATTATTGTTTACCGAGAAAACAAGAACACCGGCAATTAATAGTATTATATATTTACCAAGCACAGGTATCGCAGCAATCCATATGGCTGCCAGGAGTATCCTGCCGTAAAGCACATCGGGGTTTGGATTTTTATCGGCAGACCTTCCGCCGTATATATTGCCGAGGGCCATGGCTATCATTATGGTACCGATGATGATGGTCCACACTATCTGGGATGAGCTGAAGTACGGTGCCAAAAGCCTGCTGGCTCCCAGCTCCACAGCCATCACCGACATTCCGGCAAAAAATTCCGTTACATATAAATAAGTTTTATTTTTTATAAGTTTTATTTTTTAAGATTGCGCTTTTATTTTCCATTTTTTCTCTTTCGTATTTTTCTCGTTATGCTGTATATAAACGGCCTTATGGGAAACATCCACATCCACAATGTGTATACTGTCTTCATAAAAATATTATCAAGACTCGTCTCCCTTCCATTACGGATCCGGGCTCTCATTATACCAATCACCTGATCAGGACTGATCGGACCCTCTATTACAGTCTGATTGTCGCCTGTAAAATAATAACCGTCTTTTTTCTTCCTGATCAGGCGATGAAGAACCAGTATGCCGCCTTCTCTTCTGAAAAGGAGAACATCCCCGGTCTTTATCTTCCTGACTTTTTTAATATTACCTTCCCATACAGGCTGTATTACTGCCTGGTCATTTTTTTCCGGATCAATAAGGGGATACATACTGTAGCCGGTAGGTTCAAGCTGTATGGTCTGACCGTTCCTCAGCATTTCTTCAGGATTTATTTTATTTTGTCCGATATTGTCTGAATTTATCAAAATATATCATCCTTTTTTACTGCTATAACTTTACCATATTACTTACAGAATGTCATAGTATTTCAGTAGGACATTGGTGCTTTTTGTCTTCTTTATCTAAATTGTATATACTGTTTATATATTGCATAAAAGTCTTTTACAGATATCACAATTTACTTAAAGCATATTATTTGACATTTTCATGAATATAAGCAAATATTACACAATTAAAAATAGCGGGGATATATACTTCCTCCTGCCTTTCGGTCAGGCCATTGCTGATCATAAAAGGGGCGTGACCCTCAACAGATCCGGGGCAGAACTATTTGATGCGTTAAAAAAAGGAAATATGTCCGGTGATGAATTAAATGAAAACAGTGATTTTATTTCATCATTAAAGAATCTTGGCATCATAGATCCGGTTTCGATTGTTTCATATAATGACGATGTCATATTTCAAAACGCAGAGAATAGTATTTTCAACCGGAGTAAAAACAACATTTATGATAATGATATCCCGGAAGCATTTTCGGTTGCCGGGAATAATGAAGATAAAATCGCAAAAACACCGGAAAGCAAATATAACATCGCAGGAGTTAATATAAATATTATCGGTGACATATCACTGATCCATGAAGGATTTAATCTGTTTAAGGTTCCTGATGTCCCTAATCCAGCCTTAAATAAAAATGAAGGTTTATACAAAGACGGGAACTCAATCGCCGATCTTAATATTGAGTTAGTAAAATATGATGGAACCGATCCCCGTCATGATTTTCCTTTAAATAACAAAATCACGCCACTGATCGTCAATTACCAGCTCTGTGTATATCCATCAAAAGACAGGGATGCATACGACCTTTTCTTTCCCTGTAATCATCATGTCTTTTATGCGCGGCTTTCATGTGACGGTACAAGAGCGAATCTGTACTATATCGGAGCTTGCGAAAAATCAGACAAAACTAATATAAGAAGCGAACTGTTTCATGCCATTCGCATGATCTTCCTTTACCGTGTTTCATTTAAGGGAATGTTTGCCATTCATTCCGCATCTGTATTATATAAAGAAAAGGCATGGCTTTTTTCAGGCCAGTCAGGTACAGGCAAATCGACTCACACAAATCTCTGGCATAAAAACTTTGATACTCCTTTAATAAACGGAGATGTTAATCTTGTCTCCGTAGCAGGTGATACTCCCATGGTACACGGTACTCCGTGGTGCGGCACATCGGGAATCTATGATAATAAATCATATACTTTAGGCGGTATCACTCTGTTAAAGCAGAGCCTTGAAAACAAAGTTAATACACTTAGTCTTCCCCATAAGCAGCTCCTTGTTAATCAGAGGATAATCTCTCCATCCTGGACAGAGGAAATGTTTGACCGTAACTGGGATAACACATGCCTTGCCGTGTCAGATATATTTGTGTCACAGCTTGAGTGTCGTCCTGATGATGATGCTGCCCTTGTAATGAAAAAAGCAACAGATGATTATCTGTCGCTTTAAATCAAAATCATAATCCTTTAAAATTCATCTATCATTTTCTTTATTCCTGCTTCATCCAGAACCTCACATTTCTTATCCTTTATCGCATATACCCTGGTACATGCCTGAAGTACTGTAGGTCTGTGGGTTGTGACTATACATGCTCTCGGATAATCATCATGCATGATATTTTTAAGTACCCTCCGCTCAGTAGCCACATCGAGAGCCGACGTCGCTTCATCAAGGAGCAGTATGGGAGATTTTCTGAGTAATGCTCTTGCTATGGATAGTCTCTGGGCCTGGCCTTCAGAGAATCCGCCGCCTCTTTCCTTTATCTCACTGTTTATTCCAAGTGGCAGCTTCTCCACAAATTCAAGGGCACATGCAAGATTAAGTGCTTCTCTTATCTCATCATCCGTTGCATCCGGTTTTACATTACGCATATTCTCTGCAATAGTTCCGGAAAACATCGTATTGCCTTGGGGCACATACGAGAAAAGTCTCCTGGTTGCCGGGGTTAAGGGCATCGTATCATCGCCGCTCTTTATTACTCCCTGTCCGTTTCCTGTCCTCATAAGAGAGAGAATGAGACGCAGCATTGTGGTCTTACCCTCACCTGACGGTCCCACAAGGGCTACTATCTCGCCGGGAGTTGCTGCCATTGATGCACCTTCAAATACGAGATTACCGTTATTATATGCATAGCTGATATCGTTAAGTTCCACGCCGATACCGGTGGCTGAATGTTCTTTTGCAAACTCGCCCACCTTATCATTATCACTGTAATCTTCCCTGGGCATCTCAACTATATCCATAAGTCTGCCTGCTGAAGTAGTAAGCCCGATGGCAGTTGGTACAAGGGACGTGATACTGTTTAGAGTACCTGTCAGCGAACCTGATAAACCAAGGAACATGGTCATGGTACCGTATGATATGGCGCCGCTCCATACCCTGAATATACCCCAGGCATATGCAGAATATGAGACTATCATTCCGACTGTAGTGAGTAGCAGCGAAGTCCATATAGACATCTTCTTAAAATCAAGCTTCATGTTGATATATTCTTTCTGAAGCTGCTTTAATCTCTCCACATATAATGAGATAAGGGAAAAGGCTTTGATAGTCTGAATGTTTGAAAATGTCTCCTGATTAAATCCGGACAGCTTGGCACTCATTGCAGCGCTGCGCTTATTATTATTGACCATACGGCGCATAAGCGTACGGGATAATAAAAGAGATACAGGAAGGCTAATAAATGTAAATACAGCAAATGTCCAGTCATGATAAATGATCATTATGAATGTGCTGATAAATCTGATGAAATATATAAGTGCATTGGGGATAAAACTAAGGACTCCCGATGATATATTTGAGGCATCGGAACTCCATCTGGTGAGGAGATCACCTGTATGATAATTGGTCAGACTCTCCCAGTCTGTTACCAGGATCTTCTCGAAAATATCGGACTTGATCTCCGCATCCACTTTCATACTGATATAAGATGCGAAGTAATCAGTGATCATATTCATGATGGTAAGACCGATATTAAGACCTACCATAAGGGCAAAGGTGGATATGACCCTGCCTGCATTATGACCTGTAATGATATCAACCAGATCCTTGGATACCCAGCTGGTAAAGAGTGATACACCGACGCCAACAAATCCGAGCACAGTATAAAACACCATCGCCTTGAAATATCTCCGTGCATACGAATATATCCAAAGGGTCTGGTGTTTCATTTCCTTAAGCCTGCCGGCTTTTATTCGTGACCAGTAGAATTTTAATTTATTCCTTACCATTATCTGTCATGCTTGCTGATGTGTAGTCTGTATCTTCATCACCAAATACAATAACATCGCCCATTCCGATATTATCACTAGGATTATTCCAGTAATTAAACTTAATCACCAAAGTGGAACTTGCGCTTCCATCAGCCGGTGATACAATTGTTCCATTAGAACTTCTATATTCTACCGGTTTTGTGAAATTAATTGTCAAATACTGTTCACTGCATGTGTGATTTGCATCATGACTAGCCCTAACCGTAAATCTGAGATCCTGTCTGCCTTCTCCATTTGTTTGTTTCTTTTCAACAGTAACTACATAGCATCCGCTTGCTGCGAATACTCCTTCTGCGAGTTCATCATTTGCTATTACCATAGGCTTTTCGTACTTTGCCATTTCTCTTCTCCTTTCAAAAAATCAAATTATATTTTACCCGATACTTTTATATATACAGTATACCTTATATTGTATTAAAATATCAATTGTTATTCGTAAACATGTTTAAAAATCCTTATATTTATTGGGATTTTAACCGTTTTTCCTGTCAAAAAGCCCTGTTTTCCTGATAAGGGCGCCTCTTTTTGATGCATTTTTCATGATTTCCCCGGTGGATACACCCCGGACAGTCCTGTTATTTTTAAGGAATCTGTGTAATGTCATGACCCACAGAACCGGCCACAATATAAATACCCTGCCTGCTTTAGGATAATTCAGATGCATCTGATGATGAAATTCCCTGATAAACTCAACAGGCGAATCTCCTCTGAGAGCCACCATTCGTGAGGCATTGGTCTTGCCAAACTCTCCCGCCTCAAATAATTCGATCATGAATTTCTCTATATCCACATCTGTATTAACATCCATGAATTCCACATATTCTTCTTTAAGACCCAGGTATTCACAGCAGACGGCAGTGATCAGATCCGAGAAACCTTTTATTCCCGACCTGGTGACGAGATCCAGATATTTCTCCTTTTCCTCTTTCGAAATATCCCTGTTCCAGAATACTACCCAGTCACATATCAGCCTGATACCAAATCCTGCCCGGAGGAAATGCTGGAGCATATGGAGCATCAGTCCGTACCCGTGATATCCGTCCTTTAATACAGGGAGCCTGACTCCCATGATATTTTCATAAGTCATATTCTCCGCTGCATTACGCCTTGTATCTGCCATAAACCTGTTGATATATTCATTATCAAACGGTTCGACAAAAACTGTATGGAGCTCTATCTCAAAACCATCTCCCGACTCATATACAGTATGATGATTGGCATGCTGCACTTTGCTTTCGCTGTAGCCGCATTTTGAAAAGATTTCCTTAGCCTTTATCTCATCATCATTTATCAGCATTACGTCCACATCCCCGGTCTTTCTCATCTCAGGGACTTTATAAAAGTTTCCTGTGGCGGGCCCCTTTAATATAACTGCTTTTATATTATTCTTTTCAAGCTGACTTATAACATATTTATCTGCAAAAAGTATCCTGTAATTTTGCAGTATCGTCTTCCTGACATCTCCTGTCATTACAGACTTTAAATTATCCGGAGCACCTGTCATAAATCTGCTCTCGTATAATAATGATGATACACCATGGGCTGATGCCAGCCTGTATACTTCTGACATTACATCATCACCCGCCTGCTCGTGGTCTGCTTCTTCTCCTGTTAATGACTCCCTTAAATATGATATGAGCAGCCTCTCAGGCTTAGTCAGTTCATCAGGTCTTTCGATGTCCGCTGCTTTGCCATTAACTCCGGCCTTTCCAAACTTATCACGAATGAGCCTTAGTCCCTTATCTTTAAGCAGTCTGAATTCTCTTGTACGGTGATAGATGATGAGATATATGACTGTGGTCAGCAGTACGCTTCCCGCGGCCCTGAGTATACATGCTCCCCACGTATATTGAGGTAAAAAATGATCAAATAATTTATGCTGACCATACCATATAAGGAATGTGATACATGTATACATACCATATCGCAGAAAGTATGTCAGGCTGCTTTTCTTAATCCTGTATTTATATAAAACAAAAGGTTCCACCCATACGGATGTCATGACCATACTTATAAGCGTGCCCAGGAAGATGCCGATTGTCCCGAAGTAATATCCGAGGATTATGGAAACGACGAGATTGATAACTGCTTCCGGTATCGCCTTAAATCTGTCATACCAGAAAAGCCCCATGGAATCGCGAAATACAAGGACGGCCTGACGCATACCATTTATAAAGAAATTGATACAGAGTACAAGGGTCACTGTCCTTGGAAATATGTAATCATCTCCAAAGCTCTTGCCTACAAATATATCAAGGGCTTCATACATTGCGATGGCTGCCGTTCCGTATATCCACTGACCCATAAAAAAGGATGCATCAAAAATTTTTCTGATCCTCTCTTTTGATTCCTTTACGCCAAGGTTTCCCACGCTAGCCGTAATGGCCTGAAATATCTGATCAAGGACCTGCCTGACAGACATTATTATCAGATAATAATTAGAGTAACATCCCACACTCACCGTACCGACAAGGGCAGACAGGATCATGTTGTCTGTATTGTTGATCAGGACATTACCAACCTTGTGCATCATCATGGCCCTGATATTGTCAAAGATACTTTTCTTCTCTGTTTTATCAAGGGGTTTTACATCCCTGTCCTTAAGATAGGGAAACATCTTTTCTGCTTTGATGGAAATGACGATATTGTAAACAATTGTCGTAAGGTTGATCAGCAGCAGATAGAGAATAAAATTCTTTGTATACAGAAGTATCACTATCTGGAGTCCATACTGAAGTACCAGGAATATCGTATGATAAAGAACTCCGATATAGCTCATCTGATGGGCATCTATCAGGGTCTTTTTGTATATCATGAGATATGACAGGACAGAACTTACAAGATACATTAAATAAATCAACAGCAGATGATCGATCTGCTCATGATCTTTTATCAGAAACCGCAGAAACGGTATAAGACATAATCCTATTACGAGTACAATCCCCGCAATGGCATAATAAAAATTGCGGTACATTTTCATCAGGGATTTCTGCTTCTCCCTGTCTTTATCCGCAATTGGTTTATATAAAGCAAATGTAATAGCTGTACCGACACCAAGCTCCGACAGTGACAGTACGCTGATGATATCTGTAAAGAGTCCGTTGATTCCGACATACTCCTGACTCAGAGTATGGGTAAAAACTACCCTTGTCACAAATCCTGTCAGGATTGCAACAATCCTGGCTGTTACAGCTACAGACATATTTTTTGCCGAATATTCAGTTCTGCTTTTTTCAGGATAATTATTTTCAGACATGATTATTTTTCAAATGAGGATTTTTGAGGAAAAACACTCTCAAAAGCCTCACTCAGTTTTCTTGTTACTCTCTCAGTATCAGTTGCTTTACCTGTGTCATTTATGATGACCACTTTTCTCTTCTGACCTCTGATCGTCTTTATCAGGGCTTTATTATCATTATCGATCTCAAAATATTTAATGAGTCTGCATACATTTACAGGCACGAAATTACCTTTTAATTTCTGCCATTCCCGAAAAAGATACTGGATCACATCATTACCGCTTCTGAATCTGCCCGATGCAGCGGTCTTTAAATATTCTCCTTCGGCTTCCCATACTTCCTCATATGTCTTTTTTAAAAAAGGCGATGGTCCATGTACAGTATAAAATCCTGTATATTTATCAAAAAAGAGTTCCAGAAGGTTATAGAAAAAGTAAAGGGGCGGATAACCTATATGAAAATAATTTCCGGGATGACGCTTAACCTCTGTACGCTTGTCAAAATGTCTGCTAAGGACAAGGGATACATTTAAAAAGATTTTGCTCATCACAGGATTAGACGGATTAGCTACAACAGGCTGAAATGCCAGCATGTCACAGGGCAGACCTTTTCTAAAGAAATCTTTTTCATTAAGTTTGTTTATTATAAAGAAGTCATCATTAAAAAAAACAAAATGCTCGGCAAGATCTTTTATATTATGGAAATAACACTCTATCGTAACGCTGTTAAATACAGGCAGAATCTCAGCCGGCATTATATCTTCATGCCTCACGATGTTGATTTTCGGATTATCCGTATCAAGCCATGAAGGTACATGTCCCCATGTCACAAAGTGAATCTTCCTGACCCAGGGAGCATACTTCTCCACTCCGCGAAACCAGTACTTTAAGAGATTCCAGTCTCTGTATCTCTCATCTCTGTCATCAGCTTCTTCTGTAGGTGTATACTTTTTCTTTTCAGCTAACCATGCAGGATCCGAACCATCCACCCACATTATCACAAAATCTATATCCATTAATTTACACCGCTTTCATTTTTCCAGCCAAATCCCAGTTGATACGGAGATGCCTGATTCTGCCTGAAATAGTAGCATACGAAATCATCATCTTCATAAAATGTATTAAGTTCACCGGGATAAAGTTTTTCAAATTCCATGCACCATCTGTATGCTCTTGATTCAATAACAGTCCTGATATCAAGATTTCCGTATGAAACGGAATCGACAACATATGACGAATAATGTATCCTTGCGAAATCATCGGATATTTCACTGCCGTTAATACTGTTGCCAAGTGATGCATAATCTGAAATCAAATCATAATAACTTTTATTACCAAGCCAGCCGGGCCCGTCAAAGAAATGAATATTACTGTAATCAAGAGGTTTCTTCTCGATATAAATAAATACGTATTCCGTTGGCAGAGTATAATCATCTGACATTACTTCATTTGTAAATCCTACAAGTTCTTCATGATAACCGTGTGGCAGCACATCATAGAGTTCATCTACGGGAGAAACGATTGTATACGAATACTCAGGCAACTGTTTAATGATTGATCTTGTGACCATAACAGCCTCATTGTATCTTTCCATATACATCATCAGATATCCGTGATATGAATTTGTTGCATACACTGTGCAACATACTGCCACTACACCGGCAATACCAACAAAAGCCATAAGCTTCCCTTTGAAAAGAAACGCAATTAAACGGGCAAACATATCAAAAGGTATACATATGACGGCACATGATAAAATCCTAATCACAGCTGAAAGTCTGGGGGGATCAACAAGTGCAGGCAATCCAAACACTCTGGGTGAATACATGATCATAAATATCATGTAACTGAGCAGTACTCCCATATAGAGTTTAAAGTAATACGGATCTGCTTTTTTCTTTCCTGCCTTTTCAAAAATCAGACTCACGATCATCATCACAAATGATACGGCAAAACATACCATACCCATGAGTATCATAAAGTCTGCCCTGTCTGTCCCGTAAAAGTCCCTGAATGAACTGTCATAAAAATCCGTCAGCACTTTGGGTCCGGCTATCGGGGCACTGCCCTTAACCAGGGTATTTATATCCTGGTACTCCGTCATCATATTTAAAGCATAATTATCCTTCGGAGTATAGCTTTCCCCGCCATCATCCGGTCCTGTGCCGGAATCTTTTTCGTCACTATCTCCGTTCATTACATCAATGGCCCATCCTATGGAACCCTGGAACTGTATGCCTTCAAGTCTGGCAGCCAGCATCGGTACGACCGAAATGATACATGCCACTATCACACCAAGGACCAGTGCCGGAAAATTTTTCTTTTTAAATATGCTTAGGATTAATACCGGCACAAAACCCAGACATATAAAGAATGCCATAATGGTCGCATAGAAATGAACCACGATGGTCACAGCTATGGCCATGGCAAAGATCATCAGGTCAAAATTGTTTCGAAGTATATCGGTTTTTTTCTGTCCCGAAACATATCCCTTTTTCAAAAATCTGATCAGAAATGCCCCTGTCAGAAACATTGCGGGAAATCCAAATTCCTGAGGCAGAGTCCACGTAAGTCTGGACATTGCAACTACAGTATATATATTCATCGTATTAAATACGAGGAACATCGTGATTACGATGAGAGCCGTATACCTCTTTGCAAATATTTCTTTAAGCAGGATATATACAGACAGTAAAATCATCACACTGTTAATATGTCCCGTAAATAAGAGACAGCTATATACATCTATCCCTGTGACGACATGCATTAAAAATATAAAGCAGTGCATACCCTCAGGATAAATACCACCCGAGAAGATATTTCCCTCTGTCAGTCCGTATATCCATTTATTATGTACTGTAAGGTCGGGGGCGGGAAATGAATATGAATTAAATATGCCATATCCAAAATATACAGCCGCATAAGCAAGCAATATGATAAGGATCAGGTATTCCACACCATTTTCTTTTAATCTTCTCTTAAGTCCTGATAATAAATTTTGTCTTCTTTTCTTTAACTCCCTGCCTAATCGTCCGAATAAACTCCTTCGGCCGATTGTTCCCTTAAAGAAGCGTTCACTGGTCTCAATGATGTTTTTATTTTTAATGATCCCCTTAACGATCACATATAAAGGTATCCCGTAAAAGAAAATACAGATGATCAGAGGATGGAGTATATGACAGAGGCCAAGGAAAAGCACAAAAGTATTTGCAATCAGCACCGACGAGACCATACAAAAAGAAAACTTCTCCGTGACAGATCCGCCTTTTAAAAATCTGCCAAATACAATCATGGGCCAGATGAAAACCACCAGAATATATGAAGCCAGCACGCCGGCATATTGTGATATCCAGTAAAGTAATGTCAATTTGTTTTATTCCTTATCTGTAAAATTTGATTATTCCTGCTTTGTTTTCAGGATCAAGATTGGAAAATAATACCGGCCTGTTATCATCCCCTGTATATACGAATATATACAGACCATATTCTCCTTTGCCTTTTGGCACTTCCATTACATGCTCAAATGTTTTGATATCCTCTCCCCTGCCGGATCCCATATCACACAGATTCCAGCCGGTATCTTCTGTCAGTATTTTTTCTCCCTTTAAAATGATCCTGACTTTATTATTAATATAGACAGGTGCAAATCCGGTATTTTGAATCTTTAATGTTATCCGTATTTGCCTTATGCCGTTTGAGGACTTTATCTCTTTTACCCTGCAGTCCCTGAGGACCAGTCTGTATCCGAGATGATCTTTTATATAATCAAGAAAACTCTCTTCTTTATGACTGCCCTGCAGAGTACACTTTTCTCTTTCCCATATGTCAAGAATATTTCTGTCATAGAGTCTGTTTAAATATGTGAGTCTCATACGGGTAAACATATTTACGATATCCCGCTGACCCATTGTATTTACATATCCGTCGCCGTATACAGCCTCTCCGCCATTTGGAGCGTATCTGCATATCTTATTTTCGAAATCAAGTTCCTCTTCTCTCTCAAAAGGGAGCCTGACATCATGTTCCTTATTGGCACCGGCGGGAGCAAATGTACCCATGTCGGTTTCCGATGAGAGTATCGCATCATCAAATAATCCAAGTTTCCTATCATATCCGCTTCCGCATAGGATTCTGTAATGGTACGGACATCTGACTGCCAGGTACATATCTTCCCCGGCATATTCTCTCATAATGCCATATATCTCTCTTAAGTGGATATCATCTGTGTATCTCGATCCATGCATCTCTCCCCAGTTTCCGATAAAAAGTCCCTGAATCATAAATACATTTTTTTCTTTAAACAAGTTACATAATTTTGCTGCATGCCTTTTTAACAGTTCAAAATCAGACGGTTCAAAAAGCAATGCCTGACCTTTACTGTCATATACAGGCCTTACAATGATGTCTTTTTTGTTTTCCTTAAAAAAATCAATAATGCGTCCCGTTTCTGTGAGGATATCTGACGGGATCTCATCATTTCTGTATCTGCCTATATTTATGACGAGCAATATGAGGCTCTCTTCATCTACCATACATCCGGCAGCTTCTTCATATGACCACTCTTCTCCGCCGTTGTAATAAAATATCTGGAGCATGCCCCTGCCGGGATTGGTCAGCGTTTTTTTACATTGAACTGTTTTTTCTTTTTTATAAATCATCGACTGGCAATTACTTCCTGATTCCGAATATCTTTATCCTCATCCACACTGCGCACATGGAAAAAAACATGCGGAACATATATATAATCGGTTTAAATCCGGAATGCATACTGATTCCTTCTGTACGAAAGTGCATTACAGCCGGGATTTCGACTACTTTGAATCCCAGGAGCAGCATCTGCATTATCATGTTGGCATCAGGATATTTATCATCAAAATTTTTATATCCGGAATAAAATGTAAAAGCCTCCCTTGATAATCCCTGAAGTCCTGTTGTCGGATCGTAAATCCTTTTACCTGTTCCAAGATAAAGCATGGACCTGAAGATCTCATAAGCAATCTTTTTTACGACAGATGTTTTAAATGTTCTGTGTCCCTTCATAAACCTTGAGCCAAGAACTATGTCGGGTTTCCTGCCATCCTCTCCCTCGCTTTCAAGTGTTTTCATTATTTCAGGTATATTGCATACATCATGCTGACCATCCGCATCCATCTGGATCACATATCTGTATCCTTTTTCTGTGGCATACTTATAGCCTGCCCACAGTCCGTTACCATATCCGAGATTAAAAATATTTGTGATCATTTTGCATCCGAAGCTTCTTACAACATCTCCTGTTTTGTCAGTCGATGCATCATTTATCACAAGTATATCTGCTTTATCTCCGTCTATGGTTTCCTTTAATTCAGACAGGACTTTTCCAATATTTTTTTCTTCATTGTATGCAGGGATGATTATGAGCACGTCCCGTTTTTTTTCACTCATTTCAGACCTCCGTGTCTTTTAAAAGAGCATACAACTGCTCTGTATCGCCGCCGCTGCAGGTACATGCGGCTGCATTTGATGATATCTTTTTTCTCAGGGTATCATCTTCAAGTAACATCTTTATTTTTTCCGATATACTTACGCATTCAAGCTGTGTCAATATGCCGTCTGTTCCGTCTTTTGTCTGTTCCCTGTTGCCGCTGCAGTCTGATAATATCCTTGGCATTCCGAGTATCCCGGCTTCCTGTACTGCAATACTCTTACCCTCAAAGCTGCTGCAGTGAACATATATATCGGCCTCTTTCATATACGGGTATGGATTTTCCTTTATACCCATCAGGATGAAATCTTTCTCAAGGCCTTTCTTTTTAATATAATTCTCAAGGATGGTACGTCTGTCCCCTTCTCCGAGAACATACCATCTGGCCTTTATACCGTCCTTTTTAAGTATCTCCATTGCATCCACAGATACCTCAAAAGATTTCTGAGCCGTCAGTCGTCCCACCGACAATATCCTTGCTCCGTCATATCCGTCGTCAAACCCCTTTCCTTCAAGGGCTTTTTTCTTTATTTCATACGGATCGATCATGTTATGAAATACTTCTGTTTTGTCTGAAAGCTCAGGATAGACTTTTATAAAACTGTCTTTTACTTCATCCGATACGGTAAATATTTTATCGAATCTGTTATAGCAGGCTTTATCAAGCTGCCTTGTATATCCTGCCTTTTCATAATCCACATGAACGAATGCCGCTTTATGTCTTGCTTTTACATGATCTGCCACGTAATATGTGGATCCGCCTTCTATATAGGCTACAGCCAGATCAAATTGTGTATCAAACACTTCTGCGCCGTCTGACAAAACTCTCCATAACAGTTTATCCGGCATTATCCTCTTATTTTTGAGCATTGTCATACATGCCCGAAACATATAAGGTAATTTTGTTATTATCTGCCCTTTGTCAAATAAACTTTTGACACATGTCTTTGTAAGATTTGCCCGTCCCTTTTTTTCAAGAACCGATGTTGTGTCAAAATCTCTGTTTAACAGCTTCACGCCTTTTGGAAGCGATGATATTAATTCACCCTGATTAGTTAAAACAAATAAAGAGATTTCATATTCTGTCTTATCGGTTTTTCTTAGGAGTTCGATAAGGGCTTTCTCAGCTCCTGCCGTTCCCATTGTATTTATGACAAAAAGAATTTTTTTCATTTTGAACTGTCATCCGGTATTGTTTCTGCTTTCCTGTCCGAAATCTTTTCTTTTAATTCTTCTATTTCCTTTTGCTGTTCATCCAGTTCACCCTTCAATAGTGATATCTGTATGGCCATCTCATTTGATTTACGCATATGTTCGGATACGATCACACTCAGCGTGAAGAGTACAAACAATACTCCAAACAGTATGATGACTGCCAGCACAAGACCGGTAACACTTATATATTTGTTCCATCCGACAGGGCGAAGGAGTATTCCCGCAAGTATTATTACAAGTGATGTGATACCCCAGATAAGGCATATCGCTTCGTTGATCCTTCTCTTTGCAAGAGAACTGAATGTCAGGATCAGAAATAAAAATCCAATAAATACAAATAATATCTGTAATGCAAGACCCGGTATCATGCTTTATCTCCTTTTTTTGTTTTTATCATATACCTTATTTGACGGCTTTTCTCCCGTTGCCATTTTTAACAGATTGCCTTTACAGAATATATGCACATCAAGAGTCTGTTCCATCTTCATAAGGCGCATATAGGCTACCGAGAATCCCACAAATGCTCCGATAAAAAGTCCAATACCGTACCATATGACAGGAAGCTTTGTGGCAATCACACTGCACGCATATGTAAGGGCAGCAAAGCAAAATGATGTGAGCAATGCTCCCTTCTGATCGTTGAAATAATATAAAAATATGATTGCCGAATACATGATAAACAATACGAAATATCCGGCTGTCAGACAGGGATAGATCATGAGTACCATTACCGCCCATTCCGAGCCATGGCAGTATAAACATACATAAGAAAAACAATACGATCGAGATGATAAACTGGATACGTACAATATTCATCAGCTCATCGGTAAGCTGTTCAAACATTCTCGCTTTTGAATTTCTGATATCCATACCCCTACCACCGATGACTGCCTCGGAATAGTTTTTGTATTTATCATGAAATTCCATCTCGACACGGGATATAAATATTACGCTGGCAGTAATGTTGGTAAACATTGCCAGGCACGTCGCCATATCATATACCGGCGCACATACAAATGAATCAACCACAGTAAGCTTTAGATGGGTATTCCAGAATACAAAGTTGTGGACATACATTCCGAGGGTATACAGGAAATTGGTCAGTACCAGTCTCCAGTTTTTTCTGTAATAGCCAAAAACCGCCCTGTAATTACCGCTGCTGACTCTGAAATAACTGCGTATAAGAGCATATTCAAGACTGCCTATCACAATAAATCCTGCCACCAGGCTAAGCAGCATTGCATAGCACGTGTCAAGGCCGGTGAGTTTAACAAGTATCCATGACATTAAAACGCTGACTGTCATACCGACAAGGAAGAATAAAGATATTTTCTTGTAATCCTTGCATATTGACAGATAGAGCATTGAATAAAATACAAACACAAGGCCCATATATCCAAAGAATCCAGTTGCCACATAATAAATTGGCACAAGCCCTGTTTTATATTCATGAATACAAAACAGTACTCCCGGTATTACGCCAAAGATCAGATTCATGATAAGTCCCAGGTAATAACACGGCAGAATGTCATCATATTTCTCTTCATAAATAATATCTGAGAGATATTTTGACAGGACAGCATTAAACGGTGATGCCGTAAGCATCGCAAAAATAAAGATGTAGAGCACCGTACTGGAATACAGTTCCCTGTCAGAATAGGAAATCCTGTTTACCCCAAGCAGGTACTGCATCAGTAAAACAGCTCCTATTACGAGAAACATTGGCGCTATAGTGATGACAACGCTGTATCCCGCACCGATCACATCAGTTACAAGAGTGTTTTTCCCATATATTTTTTTTAGCTTTACTCCGATTCCGGCCATATCCTATTTATTCATCCCACATAGTATTGTCATACAGTAATCTGTATTTTTCTCTCATCTGATCAAGTCTGTAATATTTATTTACCCTTGCGAATCCGGTCTCTCCCATACTGTTTCGAAGCTGCTCATCTTCCGCGAGTTTTACTATCGCATCTGACAGCTCCTGGACATTCATGATATGGGTGAGTATACCCGATTCTCCGAGTTTATCATCTTTTTCACCATATATCAGTTCCCGGCAGTTACCTACATCGGTCGCTATTACCGGTTTATGCGCTGCATAGCTTTCGAGTATGGATAATGGCTGACCCTCGGATATACTTGTCAGCAAAGTAAAATCCATACGACCCAGGTAATCCTTTACATTGATCCTGCCTGTAAATTCGACGTCCTTTAAGCCAAGCATTTCCACAAGCTGTACACATTCCGATGCATATTCCTCATCTTCATCAAGAGGTCCCATTATCCACAGTTTTAACGACGGTACTTTTTCCTTTGCAAATGCAAATGATCTGATCATCGTCTTTACATCCTTTATGGGAGTGACTCTGAGTACAGCTCCGACATTTATATATCCTTCATCCTCGGGCCCTTTACCTGATATACCCCAAAATGAATCCACATCTATTCCGTTTGGTGTGATACTTGTTTTTTCAATACTGCATCCCAGTTCTGTCTGGAGTTCTCTTGCATGACCGTAAAGGGCTGTTACCTTATCAGCATTATCATATGCAACCTTTGACATTTTTCTGAACTGCTCTATCCAGATATTTTTATAAACACCGGAAACCCATGATGCTTTCAGTATTTCCTCTTCACGTTCTCTTGTATATATACCGTGCTCCGATATGATCAGTTTACAGCCGTATTTATGCTTTGCCATACTGCCTAGTACTCCCGCGTATCCCGTAGCCACGCAGTGATAAATGTCAGCTTTAGGCAGATCTGTCTTCATCATTAAAAAGAGGGGCAGATATATGGATCTCATGGTCCAGAGGAAATCGGAAAATGGTATCTGGGAATACCTTCTGTCATATACCTCCTCTGTTATCCGCAGAAAATCTTCTCCCATCAGAAGATCGTCTACAGAAAACCGTTTTTTTATAAAGAGATCAAAAAGCACATCCCATTCGATATCTTCTCCGAGGATCATGCTCCTCATGCTCTTATACTGCTTTCTGTCAAGTTTTATCTTGCGGTTTTTCTTATCTTCCCAGCAGTAATCTTCAAGATATGCCTCATAAACAGCCTCTACATTTGACGGAAGCTCATATTTAAATTTTCCGCTCTGTGAACGGTCGGATATAATTGCAAGCACGATAAAATCAATATCATTAAATGTTTTTATCATACTGTTTATCCAGCCGGACACGCCTCCGACCACATACGGATAGCAGCCCTCGGCAACTATACAAACTTTCATTTAGTCTCCTGTTTTATTTCTGTCCGTTTAAAAAGGTATCTCGTAAACATATCTGTCCGGATCGATCTTGGTCTCGATTTTAACCAGACTGCCTGTTGCATGAATCAGATACGTTCCATCTTCTATATATTTATAGTCTCCTCCGTTTACCGATATGATCTCATCACCGTGGGTCCTTAATAAGAAATAACTCTCATCACCCGGCTGATCAACCTTAAGCACTATACTGCTGCCGTCCCGGTAATCACTGTAATCGAGATTCATCATGATCCTGGCTTTATAATCACTGTCGGATATGGTAGTCTGTGCAAATCCGTTTTCTCCGGAATAATACGTACTTACATTACCTGCTATCTTCTCAAAGAATATCTGCCATTCATCTTCTGTTGTTAACGGATGATATACCTTATGGAGGTCAATCATTGTATTTGCATAACCGAGAGCAGTTGCTATGCTTTTAAGCTCCAAGTCTTTGGAATATGAATATCCGGCCGCGCTCCCCGTGATTCCGAGCATGGTGATGTTGTCCGAATAATATGATATAAGCGGACTGTCCCCGTAATCGGGAGTGACTATACAGTGAATATTGTCAACGGTATTGACTCCGGATATACCCAGGTCCAGCATGTCTTTAAAGTCATCAGTCGGTTTATCTGTAAAGCAGGCCGAAAATGTATATCCGACATTCATGCTCCTGTAAAACATATCATCCTGAGCCAGCTTGCCCGTCACTGTGAGCAGACCCCTGTATCTGAATGATCTGCCGGCTTCCGCACTTATCTCCTTGAGCTGTCTTAAATAAAATATCAGTGCATCTCCGTCAGCAGGAGTACTTTCTTTATAATTATATTTAGGCTCGATAAAGCATGTGTATGTGATATTGTTTTTCTTTGCAAGAGAGAGGAGTCCCGGCCATGCAATATCTCTCTCAAAATCAAGGACGCCCCTGCTGTATACGCTCTGCATTGATTCATTGTTTTCATCAGCCAGCATGGGGAAATCAACGATGGAATAGTTGATTCCGTTTATCACAGGATATATCACATAATCAGACGCCTCATACCATATTGCATCCAGAAAACCTATTCCTGTCAGGCTGTCCATGTAATCACCGTTTACAAAGAATATCTGCTGACCGTCATAATTATTCTTCCAGATGATCTTTGGATACTTTTCAAACTCAAGGTCATCATCATCTAACATTCCGATCATGTATGTCGTCGTACCTTTACCGGTGTATAACCATGGCATATCAAGGTCTAAATCCTGATATTCCATCTCCTCCTCTGTAGCTCCTTCAGGTACTTTGTATACCTCTTCGCCTCCTATGAGGAAATTGTCCATAAGCCTGATACCGGTGCAGTGAACCTCATCCATAAACACATCTGTTATGCCTGATATCTCCTTAAATGTCTCATCACCTTTAATAAAATCTGTCCCGGGGAGACTGCAAAATATCACCGGGGTACCATCATCCTTGATTATTGCAAGACCATCATAGAAATCTGTCAGTCCTTTATCATCAAGATCTTCCAGAAGAGCTCCGTCTATCATGATCATATCCGGTCTGGAGTTTTCAGGTCCCTTGGTTTCCCCCGGAATATTATCAATGACTAGAGAGTGTTTTGTATATGTACACCACTGGGTGATCATGTCAAATACCGGCTTTTCCGTGCTTCCGTAATAAATCACATATGATGAACCCACAGGAATGTCATCCGGCGAAGTAAATATTTCTCCGCCGTTCCAGGCATTCTCTCCCGATAAGAGACCGCTCCTCCAGTATTCATTTGTTCCGTACTCATTGCCCGTATCCCTGATTATCTGCGAAAACTGAAACATAAACAGGATCACGATCATCATAAGGACAATGGCAGTATAATTCTTTTTGGATATCATTTATTACTTCTCGCTCAGCTAAATGTCCTCATCATTTCAAGAGTCTCACTGTCAACTACGATTCCGGATTTTTTAAGTTCATCCATTATGGAGAAGAATTCTTCATTCCTTCCGGATTCAAAATACAATTTAAGTCTGCAGGTATATGTCGCAAGGGCATCGGGAAAATGAAGCATCGCCCTGTTGCACCACTTTTCACA
The DNA here is from genome assembly GCA_902793845.1 of uncultured Lachnospiraceae bacterium. GTDB lineage: Bacteria > Bacillota > Clostridia > Lachnospirales > Lachnospiraceae > NK4A136. Next base: position 19,646 of record CADBFE010000015.1, read on the forward strand.
GTTTTCAAAATCACCGGTCTCAAGATATCTGAGTGAAATATTTTTAAACTGCTCAGACGATAACACTCCGGGATCCAGCTCATAAAGCTCATCAGCCACTTCTCCGAGGGTTTTTACAAATGCTGCCTGCTCCATGTTATTAAAAACATTCTGTTCCAATACAGGATTTATATAATCAATCAGCCCGGAAAGTTTTTCACTCTTTTTGTCCTCAGATGCTTCTGCCTCCATCCGCTTTTTATGGACATTCATTCTGAAATTATTCAGTGTATCCTGTAAAACAGAAGCTGCATAATGGGACACTTCCGAATCATTACTTTTAAGAGCAAGTGAAATTGATGAAAGGTATTCCCTGATATCACCTCTGACCACATTCATCATCAGTTCTCTTAAATCCTTGTTGTTGGTTATCTCAATGGCTTCCTCTAAAGATACTATGTTTCTCTCCTGTTCCTCCTGGGCTCTTACCACAGATTTAATTCTGTCTTTGCTGAATATGACATCTTCAAGATCAACAGGTTCCGAAAAAAATACTCTGTACCAGATAAATGCAAGGAGGCATAGCAATTCAACGACAACAGGACATAAAATCATACACAGAAACAATATGACAAAATTTCTGTTTCGCTGTTTTTCTTTATTCTTTTTGTGTGTAGCGATACTTACTGCCAGATATATAAGCGCAATGAGAGCGTTACATATAAGCAGTATGATCAGTATGTCCGCTCCCTGTGTCAAATCTCGTCACCCTCAACTATCCTGCAAGAATAACCTTTTTCCGCTATTCTGTTTACTACTATCATTGCTTCCTCTTCCCGTGTATTTGAGAGGAGTACATATATTTTGCCGTCAGACATTCCCACATAATCGTGCTGGCGCAAAAATCCGGCTATGACCTGTCCTGCAGTCATAATATCCGTATCTTCATCAGCAATGAGTTCAAGAACCGTACACTGGGTCCAGCCTTTTCTCTCTGCATTGACATAAGCTTTTAAAAGTCCGGTAAATGCCTCTGATTCCATCAGTTTCGTTCCCTCGATAAAACGCTCTTCCTCAAGGGCTCTTAAATATCTGTTGGCACGAAGCACGGCATTTCCGATAAGAGAACTTACTACCACGAGCTGATTCATCTGACCTAAAGTCATGCTCTCCCACGGCAGTCCCCATATCATTATGATTATCTGTATCCTGTTCTCATCGTCATATACCGCATTGGCCATAAGAGGATACTCTTTTTTCAGTTTCTTGTTTATATAGACCTTTCTCTCCAAAAAGGCTTCATATACTTCGCCAAGTTCAGTGTATTTAAGTGAATTGCCCATACACCTTGCTTTGTCAGATGTGGCAGAAAATAATCTGGCATATGTACCGTTTGATACAGTATATATAGCCACATCATCAGTCTTCATGATCTGACCTATGGTATCGGCTGCATAGAAGAGGACTTCCTCCTGACTGTACTGATCAAGAGCTGATGTAATTCTGTAAATCTTTCCGACAGAATCGTTCTGGTTTACAAGCTGAGTTTCTATTGCTTCCTTTACTCTTACGTTTGTATCGTTAATGTCTCTGATATCCGTTAGCTGATTGTTTAAGAAACTCTCCTCGCTCACCTGTTCACGCTTTAGTTTTTTAATGTTGTCATGGAGATATCCTACAGAAAGTCCTATGATAAAGAGCTGGGCCATCCATATATATGTACCTGTATCAAGCATCAGCTCAAATCCCGATTTGTCATACATCTGCCGGAATAAATATCCGAATATAGCAAGTATTCCCGATATTATTGCCATCTGCTGGCCATAAGCCATTGCAAATATAAGTACATAAATCAGATACAGATCCAGCTTTGAAAAATATGTACTGCCAACCGCTCTGTTATTCAGCATGAAAAATATTATGAATGCCGCGAAATTTTCGAGATAGGGAACAAGCCTCCTAAAGCCTTCAGTCATTCCCTCAAGAAGTTTTTCTTTTAACGTCTTTTTCTTTTTATCACCGTACAGGAAAAAGCGCTGGTATTTTCTCATGTGTTCTCCGATACGCTTGATCATATCGTCTCTGTTGCAATAGAAAGTACCACCGTATTCCTCCCGGTATCTCTCCCCGGACAGAATCTCCCGTCTGTTTTCATCACCAAGAGAATTTATCTCAATATTAAACCAGATATTTTTCCGGACTGTCTCAGCAAGTTCCCTCTCCGTCACAGCATCTCCGGAAGAAATCTGATATATACCATACCGGCTGTTTCCGCCCTTTATCACCCTGTAAATCTGTTCAATTGCATCTGACTGATACAGAAGAGAAAAAGTATGATTATCATTTATTGTGATCGTGCTTTTATTGATCGCTTCAAGGCACATTTTACTGCACATGTCAGTAACCTCTTTCATTGTATCCGGTATACCGTACATGTGATCAAGGCGCAGTATTACTATATCCCTTAGAGAAGTGCGCCTGTACCCAAGACACATTTCCTCTCCCTGTGCAATGGCTATCCCCTTATAATCCGCCGGCGAAGAAGGAGTGTCCTCCGGGATTGCACCCTCATGGCTGCCTGAAAACACTTCATGGGATGACAAAAAAACAAACTTGCCGGTGCTGCCTGTCATATACCCCATAAGTATATTTGTCATGGCACCGGTAAACTTAACAGCGTCACTGTTGTTTTCCCATGTAAAATTAGTATCATATGCTCCTGTAAAAACCGTAACATCGGGATTAATACTCTCAAAGATATCCGCGATACAGCCGGAGTCATATTCAAAACGATATTTTTCAAACACCTTCTGGTACGGAGATTTTTCAAAACGATCTCCTGTTAAAAGGTATATACGATGGCCTTCTTTATTCAGTTTATTGATAAGACTGTTTATAAAGTTGCTGCATCCGCCTATCAATAAAATATTCATGTTCTACCCCTTTTTCTTTTCCGAAACAGCTTCCGTCAGAATATTCATGAAGTTTTCGACATCATCTCTGATGCTCTTTTCGTCTGCTTCATATTTATTCATTAACTGTGTGATAATCTCTTCTTTATTTTTGCCTTCTTTAATCATTATATATATATCGGCACCAACTGCGTTTATCGCAACCGGTCTTTTGTATTCCGGTCCCTCCTGGGACACATCAAGGAGCCAGTACAGACCACCTGCATGTCTTAATTCAAATCTGTCAGGATTCAAGCTCTTATCTCCTTTATCAGTCTGTGTTTTCCGTCAGTGCTCTCATATATGCCAATCTGGCAGTTCTTAGGCTTTGGGCGCCATCTGATACCGTTTTCACGATCCTCCAGGTAGCCTCTTAAGGCTCTGATGATCCCGCCGTGACATACGACCAGGACATTGTCGTAATCCTTCTGCTCAAGTTCTTTAAGGAAGCTTTTGCTTCTCTCTACCATTGACGCCACAGTCTCAACCGTATCAGGTGTTCCAAACAGTTCCGGAAATGCCCAGTATGCCGTCATCTTTATGCCAAGGCTTCCGTAAGGTTTCTTTTCATATTTACCAAAATCTGCCTCTATAATGCGTTTATCGATTATAATGTCTTTTCTGTCAAAGCCGCTTATGATTGAAGCCGTCTCTCCCGCCCGGTCAAGGGGACTGGCATATACGGCGTCAAATTTCACATCACCGATCAGGTTACGCATTCTCTCAGCCTGACTGCGTCCCGTGTCGTTTAGCGGTTCATCCGTCAGTCCCTGCATCAACCTGTTTTTATTTAAGTTTGTCTGTCCGTGTCTGGTCAGCCATATTTTCATTTCTCTTTGCCCCTGGTTATAAAATCTCAGTATCTATTTTATCATATATAATTAATATCAACAAAGTATCCCGTGCACACCGATAAAAATATATATACCGCAATAAACAAAAAAAGAGGAGACGCTTGCACGCCTCCCCCTTAAGGAAAAGAGAAATGAAAAATAATAGTTAAATTAAATTACATAACGCTCATTCTTTTCAACTACGATCTTGATGTCACCTTCGCCTTTGTGGAATGAGTTGGCACGGATTGTACCTCTTGATTCCACGATGCAGTTTTCGATGACTGTGTTGTCCCCAATATAAACGTCATTTAAGATGATCGAATTCTTAATGACGCAGTTATTACCCACAAAAACCTTCTTGAAAATGACTGAATTCTCAACAGTACCGTTTATGATACTTCCGCTCGAGATCAGGCTGTTCTTCACAGATACTCCCACGTTGTACTTTGCAGGAGGCAGGTCATCTATCTTTGAGTAGATGTCCGGATACTGCTTGAAGAAATAATTTCTGATGTCAGGCTTCAGGAAATCCATGTTGGCATCGAAGTAATCCTGAACTGTCGAAATATTCTTCCAGTAGTCTGTTGTCTTGTAAGCATATATTCTCTTTAAATCCTTGTATCTGATGAGGATATCGCTTACAAAGTCGTATCTGTTCTCATCTGCTGCCTTCTCAATCATCTCGATGAGCTGACGACGACGCACAACATATATACCACATGATACCGTATGAGAAAGTGCTCTTACGGGCTTTTCCTCAAACTCTGTGATACGGCCATCCATATCTGTCTTTACGCATCCGAATCTGTCGACATTTACGCTCTCGTCAAATTCCTTGCAGACTACGGTGATATCAGCCTTTTTCTCGATATGATACTCAAGGACCTTGTTGTAATCCATCTTGTATACACCGTCGCCTGATGCAATGACTACGTATGGCTCATGACTCTCTTTTAAGAAATCAAGGTTCTGTGCGATGGAATCTGCCGTACCTCTGTACCAGTCATTGTTGTCCGCTGTTCTGGTAGGAGTGAATACATACAGACCTCCCTGCTTACGACCAAAGTCCCACCATTTTGATGAGCTTAAATGCTCATTTAAGGACCTTGCATTGTCCTGTGTGAGGACTGCCACTTTCTGGATATGAGAGTTTGTCATATTTGAAAGTGAGAAATCAATACTTCTGTAGCTGCCTGCTACGGGCATGGCTGCGACTGCTCTCTTCTGGGCAAGTTCACCCATCTTGCTGTGCTTGTTGCCGCCGCCTGCTAAGATAATACCCATTGCTCTCATGCTTTTTCCACCTCCTTGATCAGAGATTTTCCGCTTGCAAGATTTGCATCCGGATAATCGGCTGCTGTAGTCGTACCGTAGATAACAGCATTCTTACCGATCGTAACACCTGAAGGAACGGTGGTATTCTCACCGATACATACAAGTCCATGATTGTAGATATGAGGATCTGTTTCGTTGTCAACTTCCTCGCCAACACCTGTCTTGACATTGTCGCCAAGTACGGTATTTTCTGCGATGATGGTCTTGTTGATCTCGCATCCTCCGCCGATAACTGTCTCGTTCATGATGATAGAATCACGCACCACCGTATCGGGACCGATCTCTACATTACATCCGATGATTGAATTATAAACTTTACCGTAAATCTGAGCTCCCTCTGAGATAAGGCTGCGCTCTACATCTGAACCTGATGAAATATACTGGGGCGGAAGTGCATCCGACTTGGTATAAATCTTCCAGTACTCTTCGTAAAGGTTGAACTCAGGCACGATATCGATGAGCTCCATATTTGCTTCCCAGTATGAGTGGAGGGTTCCTACATCCTTCCAGTATCCGTTAAACTCATACGCGTAAATGGGAGCCTGCTTCTCGTGAATGTAAGGAATTACATGCTTACCAAAGTCAAGATTAGGCTGATCCTTTCTGGCAAGGAGCGCTTCCTTAAGAGTCTTCCAGTTGAAGATATAAATACCCATGGAAGCTAAATTGCTCCTCGGGTTTGCAGGCTTCTCCTCGAAATCAACGATCTTGCGGTTGTCATCTGTGATAACGATACCGAATCTCTTTGCTTCCTCCATGGGAACAGGCATAACGGCGATTGTAGCCTCTGCTCCGTTTGCCTTGTGGAAATCAAGCATAACCTCATAATCCATCTTATAAATGTGGTCACCGGAAAGGATGAGCACATACTCGGGATTGAAACTCTCCATGTAGTCGAGATTCTGATAAATAGCATTGGCTGTACCGGTATACCAGTCTGTATTAGCCATCTGCTCATACGGTGAGAGGATAGTCACACCACCCACATTTCGGTCGAGATCCCAGGGGATACCGATACCGATATGTGTATTCAGTCTGAGTGGCTGGTACTGCGTCAAAACGCCGACAGTATCAACACCCGAATCAATACAGTTACTTAACGGGAAGTCAATGATTCTGTACTTTCCGCCGAAAGAAACTGCAGGTTTAGCCACTTTACGTGTCAGCACTCCAAGGCGGCTGCCCTGGCCCCCGGCCAACAACATGGCTATCATTTCTTTCTTGATCATGTCATCACCTCTGTTTGTTTATTTAACCCCAAATACATTAAAAATGCATTACATTAGGAACATTATAACACGATTTTTTGTGAAAGTGAATAAGAAATGACATGTATTTTACTTTTTTTAAGTTAAAAAATTGTCGCTTTGCATAGTTTTGACCAATTATTGAGTGTTGTTTTTATGCACTTTTGTATAGTGGCACAATATGTTGTATGTGTAGTTTGTACAAATGCACAATAATGCTATTTCATATAAAGGCACAGTTTTCAGCCAATAAAAAATAATGGCACCACCCCCTGCTTCTGCCGGGTTTAGTGCCATTATTTTTATCTCAGATTTTCAGATCCTATTATTTTACACGGAATTTCTGTCCAACGCTGATCATGTTGGGATTTGCGATTCCGTTCCACTCTACGAGCTGATCAACTGTTGTGCCATACTTCTTTGCGATAGCTGAAAGTGTATCGCCGGCTACTACTGTGTAATATTCCTCTGCGGGAGCTGCTGCCTCTGCAGGAGCGCTCTTCTTTACAGGTCCGCGACCTTCTGCTGCCGCAGGAGCTTTTCTGATACGCTCATCGGGCTTTTCTCTTCCTATCTCAGGTTTATGAAGGGGCTTACCCTTCGGACCCATACCACTGCTTGCAAATGACATTTGTTTGTCCTCCTTTTTTCTACTCTGTTTTAATTCTGTGTATAATTAAACACCTGTTATATTATACCATTTTTTCAAAGGAAAAACAGTCGGGTCCTGCGCTAAGCTGCCCGCAATGCGCAGAACCCTGACTGTTTTTCCTTTTACACATCATTGTAAATCAGTTCCGAATGATTACTTCAGTTCAACCAGCCCTCTCTCGTACATGGTCTGGAGAGACATCATGATACCGTATTTGGCATGGGGCCAGGTGAGACCACCCTGGAAATAAACGGCGTAAGGCTCCCGAATGGGTGCGTCGGCGGAGAGTTCAATTGATGAACCTGATACGAATGCACCTGCCGCCATGATCACATCACTGTCGTATCCCGGCATGGGTGCAGGTACTGCGTCCACATGGGAATCAACAGGTGAGGATTTCTGTATGCCCTGGCAGAATGCGACTACTCTCTCTTCACTGCCGAGGGTCACCGCCTGGATAATATCATGACGTTCCTCTGCAGATGAAGGGATTACGGGGAATCCCAGCTTCTCATAAATAGCTGACGCAAATATTGCTGCTTTTAAAGCACTTGATACAACTGTCGGAGATAAAAATATACCCTGATAAAAATCCTTAAGTATACCAAGGGATGCTCCGACCTCTTTTCCAAGACCCGGGGATGTCAGCCTGTATGCTGCATTTTCAACGCACTCTTTCCTGCCGACTATATATCCGCCGATAGGTGCCAGTCCGCCTCCCGGATTTTTTATGAGTGATCCCACTGCCATATCGGCTCCGACATCTGTAGGTTCCTTATCCTCGACAAACTCTCCGTAGCAGTTATCTACCATAACTTTTACGTCTGGTCTTAAGTCTTTTATGAATTTTATGAGTTCCCCGATCTGCTCTACTCCAAATGAAGGTCTCGTCTGATATCCTTTTGAACGCTGGATCGTAGCAAGTGTTATTTTATCATTTTCGAGGAGCACTTTCTTTATGCTCTCATAATCATATGTCCCGTCAGGGAGTAGGTCGGTCTGAACATAAGAAACACCATATTCCGCAAGGGATCCTCTAGAAGGTCTGATGCCTATTACTTCCTCGAGAGTATCGTATGGTTTGCCGGCCGGAGAATACAATGTCTCTCCGGGCCTTAGATTACTCATAAGAGCAAGGGCCAGAGCATGGGTTCCGCATGTTATCTGTGGTCTCACCAGGGCATCCTCTGCGTGAAAGATATCTGCATATACTTTCTCAAGTGTATCCCTGCCGTAATCATCATATCCGTATCCTGTGGTTCCAAGCATACATGATGCATCAACTTTATTTTTCTGCATGGCCTTTAAAACCTTCATCTGGTTTATCTCAGCCATCATGTCTATCTTTTCAAATCTCTCTTTTAACCCGTCCAGTATCCCGGAAGTATACTCGTATACTTCATCGGATATATTCATGTCTGCATAAATGTTTGCCATTGTCCTTCTACCTCTTTACTCCGCCACGCATACTGCGCATATGGTCATTTTTTTATTTTCGGAATTATCATTTAACATGACTGAAACTGTGTGCTCCGATGACTCGTCATAACTGCCGAGGATCACATAGTCCACGCAGTTGCCCCAGCCGTTTTTAAAGTCTCCGTCTATCTGCATGCAGTACTCTCCGTCAACGTATACATCATAGATACCGCTCATACCATCGGTGGTCTTCTGGTAAATGATGCCAAGGGATTTGCCGGTTGCCTTAAAGGTGATACTGCCTCCGTCAGTGCATACCCATCCGTTTGTATCTGAAAGATTAGCCCAGACATTTTCGTATACGAATCCGTCATTTTCCGTTATATCCATCTCATCTGCAAATATGATATCAGCATTTTCATAGCGGCACTTTGTCTTTGCATCAGCCATCACATATTCTTCTGTATACTCAGTATTGTTTATATCCTTAAGTACATCAGAGTAAAACGTCGTCAGGAGATTTGCGATGACAGCATGTCCGTCGTTTGACGGATGGACTCCGTCACTGTTGCCTATATCATCCCAGCTGATCACTTTCTGCTCATATCCCTTTTCAATCTCAGCCTTGTAGCTGATGATGGGTACTTTGTAATTAAATGCTGACTGTATGTGATCTGATGCGTAATCATAACCCTGCTCTGTAGTAATGATCAGTGATATGACTGCCGGCTGACTTTCAGAATTAAGGAGCATCCTAAGGAGACTCTCATATGTCTCTTTATTATGATTTCTTGTATCATTTACGGAAAATTCCACGACTACAAGGTCAGGTTTATATGCGAGCACATCCCTCTTTGCCCTGTGTACTCCTATGTAGGAATCTGTCGCGCCTATTCCCGCATTCACATAATTAATGTTTGCACCTGGAAAAGTCTCTTTCCACCACTCTGTTGTCAGATATGCATAGCACTTTGTCTCTTTTGGATTTGCCGAGTCACCGTTTGTGATGGACCCGCCGATATATGCTATCGTAATATCTTCTCCACTTGCAGCTCTTGCCATCACCGATGCGAGACGCCCCGTATCTCCCGGATTAAATATACCGGCGTCGAGCATCTCCTCAGTCACTTCTATACCGCCTGTATCCACAGGCATGGCCATATTTTCTATTACCGACTTGTCGACTTTTGCGGCATTATCACTGATACTGCCACTTCCTGCACATCCCCAAAGCAAAAGTGTCATAAATAATATTGTCACAAACAGGATTCTTTTTTTAATTAATGACATAATACCTGCAACCTCCCTGTTCAAGAAGAGCTGTCGTATCATTCTTTCCTATCTTGCCGAGACTTCCGTCCTTTGGATTCATGACTACAACATTTAACTCATTAAATCCTACGAGTAGTACTGCATTTTCATCATCGAAAAATGCCAGCACGGGATGCTCGGCATCAATATAGTAGAGGATTGCTCCGAGGGGACAGTCCTTTAGATTAAGTACTGTCTTACCAGGCAGATTTTCAGAGAGTATCTCCGTGATATCTTTTCCCTCTTTTACATCAGCTCTTGTATCTTTTGTGACGCCGTAGTATTCCAACATGGTATTTAAGCATACAGCCTCTGTCATGGACGTATCTTCGCCGTCTTCTATGACTGCCTCGGATATTGCCATGATCTGATTTCGCGTACGGAGATTTCCTCTGTAGAAAATATCGAGGCCGTTTCCGTCCGTCACTATACCGTATCCTTCATACCCCGTGATCACTGCATCTGCTATATTATCGGTGACCATATTCAGAGTGCCTTTTAAATATACATAATAATATTTTGTCTCATCACTGCGTACCGGTGCAAGACTTCTGTCTCCCTCGTACATTACGAGCTTTGGTGACAGCACTTTCAGGTTGTCTGTCTCTATATTGTCTTTAACAGCTATCTGCACTATTGTTTCGAGGTTTTCCGTCACAGCCTTTGCTATGGTATTTTTCGGGACTTCCGCTACCGAGTTGTTGAGTATCTGATCCGATGTACTGTCTGCATATCCATCCTCTGTTTTTACTACTCTCGTCAGTTTCAGCATACTCTCAGAGAGCTCCGTATCCGATATATAATATCCGTTTTCTGAATATTCCTTCAGAATATCGCCTTTCTCGTTTCTGATGATTATCCTGCTGATGGCAAATACCGTCTCTCCGTATTTATCTGTGACAATATCTTTTTTGTCAGCTATACCGTATATCAGATCTTTATCAAAAAATCCGAGAGGCATGATCCTCGTATCGTCCTCTGCCTCAACATATATGATCTCTCCCGTCTCCATATTAAGCCATGCGATCTGGGTTGCATTATAAAGGTCTCCTCCGCTGACCCATGCTACCATATCTGAGTCTCCGGACACTGCCAGACCTCCAAAAGGTATATTCTGTACTACAAGTTGATTGGTACATTCAGGAAGATCGGCGCTGTATATAATATTGTCTGTTATAAAATAACTCCTGCCGTCACTGCCTGCATAGGACAGGGTCTTTACATCATTTCTTATGAGTTCAAATGATTTGTCGCATCTGACAAACAGTTTTTCCTCGACATTGTTTATGACGCTGTCATAGTAATTAAATGACATGCCCATCTCGCCCTCATGATCTCCGCGGTTCATATATCCGTAAACACAAAAATAGATATTGCCTGTCTCATCAACCGAGAGTATCTCTATATCCGATTCCCGGTGGGCATCCCGCAGGTCGGCTTCTTTTCCGTCTTCATAAAAACCATAGACGTTGGCTATACTTTTATTTACCGAATTATATGAATATAATCTGCCGCAGTTTACAAATGCCAGCTGATTGCCGTCTGCACTCTCGGCCATCTCCACATTTTCATCTGCGATACCGAGTACTATCTTGTTGTTATTGATGATACCTGTAGACAGCGAGAATACCTGCTCCATCTCCCTGTCATATTCCATCATATGCATTCGCTCGGTGCCCTCGACTATACGATAGTAATCGTTGCACCTGTAATATATCTTTTTATCTTCCTCTCCCGTTGATACAAAATATTCCACTTCAAGGATTGCCGATGTCCTGTCTATCTCTCTTAAGTATGTATGGAGTTCTCCCTCAAGGCTGACACCCAGTCCTCCCCATGTCACCTGATTGATGGATGAGTGGATATCCACATGCTGAAATGTTGTATTGTCGCCTTTTGAGTTGCTCTCCATGTATGTAGGCAGCTCTGCCGCCGCCCTGACTATGTCAAAGGACGTATCGGTAAAATAATATGCAAAGTCAATTTTCTCTTTTGTATTGTAATCATCTGCCTCGATGATTCTCGTATAATAGTTGATCACTCTGCCAGAATCACTCTCGAGCTTTATACAGAGTGAGTACTGGGTATACTCCTCTATCAGATCCTTTAAATAAATATCTGCTGTTATGGTTCCCTCGTTGTTCAGATAGTCATATATCTTGGCATCTTCTATCAGATGTCCGTCGGTGATATCCCTCAGTTCATATGTCATGCCTGCTATGCCCATACCGTAAGTCTGCGCTATAAAGCTCACTTTTCTGCCGGGCATAAGGGGAGTCAGGCTGTCCCTCATCCTGGTGATATCCATTTCGTATGCATATCCGTAGGATGTATTAAATTTTGATCCGTCATATACAAAATCAAGCACAGGAAAAGTAGCTCCCTGGAGAGTCATGGTCATATCCCTGTTGCCACGATTCATAAAGGAACTGAATATTATCACCGATACTGCAAATATACCGATTGAATATAATATTTTGATAATTACTTTTCCAAATTCCATGTAAATTACGCTCTTACAGCGCATAAAAGACACAGACGGGCAAAAGTGTTACCCCTGCCCGTCTGTGCTACTTAACAAATAAATTATCTGATAACGTTTATTCTGGCCATTGCCCTGAGCAGTGATGCCGTAGCTCTGTCCACATCTGTGCCTGTCTCTTTTTCCGAGAGACGCTTTTCAGCTCTCTCCTTTGATTTCTCGGCACGCTCCTCGTCTATCTCGTCAGGCCACTCGATAACCTCTGCGAGGATGGTTACCCTGTCCCCAAGTATCTCGACGAAGCCCTCGTGGAGAGCAGCTTTCTTCACTGTCTTTTCTGAGTCGGCCATATAAATATTCAGTACGCCGGGTTTTATGATTACTGTGGTTGGTACATGGTTTTTGTATATACCAATCTCACCCTCGGTGGTATTAAATTCTACCATCTCCACATCGTCCTCGAAGAATACTCTCTCCGGCGTAACGACTTTTAGTTTGAATGCATCCATTACCTTTTCTCCCGGTGTCTAATAGTTAACTGTTGGCCCGCGCTATAACCTCATCAATGGTACCGGCACTTAAGAAGCATCCTTCAGGAATGTTGTCATGCTTTCCTTCGAGGATCTCCTTGAATCCGCGGATTGTCTCAGATACAGGTACATACTTTCCTTCCATACCTGTGAACTGTGTAGCAACGAAGAAAGGCTGTGAGAGGAATCTCTGAATCTTTCTTGCTCTTGATACGACAATCTTATCATCTTCTGAGAGCTCGTCCATACCGAGGATAGCGATGATATCCTGAAGCTCTTTATACTTCTGGAGTATCTCCTGAACACCTCTGGCTACTTTGTAATGCTCCTCACCTACGACTCTGGGGTCAAGGATTCTTGATGTTGAATCAAGAGGGTCAACGGCCGGGTAGATACCCTGCTCAGCGATCGATCTTGAAAGAACCGTAGTTGCATCAAGGTGAGCGAATGTAGTAGCGGGAGCCGGGTCTGTAAGGTCATCGGCAGGTACGTATACAGCCTGAACCGATGTGATAGATCCGTCTTTTGTTGATGTGATACGCTCCTGGAGAGCACCCATCTCTGTCTGAAGTGTAGGCTGGTAACCTACGGCAGAAGGGATACGTCCAAGCAGAGCCGAAACCTCGGAACCGGCCTGAGTGAATCGGAAAATGTTGTCGATGAAGAGGAGCACGTCCTTTCCACCCTTATCACGGAAGTACTCTGCCATTGTAAGTCCTGTAAGGCCTACACGCATTCTCGCTCCCGGGGGCTCGTTCATCTGACCAAATACCATGGCTGTCTTGGCGATAACGCCTGACTCGCTCATTTCGTTGTAAAGGTCATTACCCTCTCTTGTACGCTCTCCAACACCTGTGAATACTGAGTATCCACCGTGCTCTGTTGCGATATTTCTGATGAGCTCCTGGATAAGTACTGTCTTACCTACACCGGCACCTCCGAAGAGTCCGATCTTACCACCCTTCTGGTAAGGGCAGAGGAGGTCAACGACTTTGATACCTGTCTCAAGGATCTCTGTCTCTGTAGACTGCTCTTTAAACTGGGGAGCCTGTCTGTGGATAGGCTCATATGCGGTTGCATTAGGGGCGGGCTTGTTGTCGATAGGCTCGCCAAGCACGTTGAAGATACGGCCCAGGCATTCCTCGCCGACAGGAACTGTAATAGGTGCTCCTGTAGCCTCTGCCTCCATACCACGCACAAGTCCGTCTGTAGGACCCATGGCGATACATCTGACTGTATCATCACCAAGATGCTGAGCAACCTCTACCACAAGGACTCCGCCATCAGATGTCTTTATCTTGATAGCTTCATTGATCTCGGGAAGACCATCCGTGAATTTGATATCAAGGACAGCTCCGATGATCTGTGTCAGCTTACCCTTTTTAATGTCTGCCATCTTGCTTTTCCTTTCAAAAAATCTAATAAATATACGTTACGATATGGCATCTGCTCCGGCAATAATCTCCGTAAGCTCCTGCGTAATCGAACTCTGACGCGCTCTGTTGTAAAGAAGCGACAGTCTGTCAATCATGTCTGATGCATTGTTTGTAGCTGAATCCATCGCCTGCATTCGGGCACCGTTCTCACTGGCTACCGATTCTACCAACGCGCCGAACACAAGGCTCGTCACATACTTGGGTATAATCATGTTCAGTGCTTCTTCGTCTTCGGGCTCGAAATTCATCGGTGCGTATACATCATGTTTCTCCGTGATCTCAAGACTCGGTGAAGTCTCATCGAGATTTACGGGGAGCACCTTCAGCAGCGTCGGCTCGTGTACTACCGTGTTTTTAAAGAAGGTATATGCAAGATATATCTCACCTATCTCTCCACTCTCAAATGCCGTCAGCAGATCGTTACAGATCTTTCTGGCATCATCGTATGTGGGCTCTTCTATCACGTCGCAGTAATCTTTGGCTATCTCATATCCGAGACGGTCCATCGTGTCACGACCCTTTTTACCTATCGCATAAATCTTTGTGTTGTCTTTTGTAAACGCTTCGTTAAATGCGACAAGCTTGACTATGCTGGAATTGTAGCCTCCTGCAAGACCTCTGTTACCGGTTATCATGATCACCGCCTTCTTGTCGGAGCCGTTCTCCTTAAGATAGGGGTGATTGATCGTACCGGACTTTGAGAGGATGGAGTTTACCGTTTCATAAATACATTTGAAATAAAACTGGCTCTGCTCCGCTCTCTGTTTTGCTCTCTGCAGCTTTACTGTGGAAACAAGCTTCATGGCTTTCGTAATCTGCTGTGTACTTTCGACACTCTGACGACGACGCTTTATGTCTCTCATTGAAGCCATAGTCTGTTTCTCCTATATATCTGACCTGTTGTTCCTTAATTGAAATTCAATTTACTTAAAGTTTTCCTTGAATTCCTTGATTGCCTTAATGAGCTTCTCCTCAGTCTCATCATTGATAACCTGCTCATTCTTTATTGACTCAGGTATCTCGGGATACTTGGTCTTTACAAAGTCAAACAGTTCTTCCTCAAATCTGAGGATGTCCTCTACTGCTACATCGAGAAGGTACTTCTTTGTAGCTGCGTAGATGATGATGATCTGATACTCAACGGGCATGGGCTTGTACTGAGGCTGCTTAAGCATCTCTCTGATTCTCTCACCCTGTGCAAGACGCTCTTTTGTATCTGCATCAAGGTCTGAACCAAACTGTGCAAATGATGCAAGCTCTCTGTACTGAGCCAGCTCAAGTCGTATAGGTCCCGCGATCTTCTTCATAGCCTTGATCTGAGCCGCACCACCAACTCGTGATACGGAGAGTCCCGCATTAATGGCAGGTCTGAATCCGGAGTTGAACATCTCTGTCTCAAGGTAAATCTGACCGTCTGTAATCGAAATAACGTTTGTAGGAATGTATGCTGATACATCGCCTGCCTGAGTCTCGATGATGGGAAGAGCGGTAAGTGATCCGCCGCCGTATTCCTTGCTCATTCTCGCAGCTCTCTCAAGTAGTCTTGAGTGGAGGTAGAATACATCACCGGGATAAGCCTCTCGTCCGGGTGGACGACGAAGGAGCAGTGAGAGTGTACGGTATGCCGTAGCATGTTTACTTAAGTCATCATAAACTACGAGTACATCCTCTCCGTTTTCCATCCATTCCTCACCGATAGCACATCCTGCATACGGTGCAATATACTGAAGGGGTGCAAGCTCTGATGCTGTAGATGCTACTACAGTAGTGTAAGCCATGGCACCAAACTCTTCGAGAGTCTTTACTATTGATGCAACGGTAGAAGCTTTCTGACCGATTGCAACATAGATACATTTTACATTCTGTCCTTTTTGATTGATGATGGTATCAATGGCGATGGCAGTCTTACCTGTCTGACGGTCACCGATGATAAGCTCTCGCTGACCTCTACCGATGGGAACCATCGAGTCGATAGCTTTGATACCTGTCTGGAGAGGAGTATCTACGGACTGTCTTGTGATAACACCGGATGCCACTCTCTCAATCTTACGATATTTATTGGTTTCAATAGGACCCTTGCCGTCTATAGGCTGACCAAGAGCGTTAACTACACGTCCTGTCATGGCGTCGCCGACGGGAACCTCAACAACTCGACCCGTAGTCTTTACGGTGTCGCCTTCGTTGATGTTGCGGCTGCTTCCGAGGAGAACCGCACCGACATTGTCTTCCTCAAGGTTGAGGACCATGCCGTATACCTCGCCGGGGAACTCGAGAAGCTCGCCCTGCATGGCATTCTGAAGTCCGTGCACACGCGCGATACCATCGGCAACCTGGATAACAGTACCTACATCTGATACTTCCAGCTTGTCAGCGTATCTCTTGATCTGATCCTTTATAACCGAACTGATTTCCTCAGGTCTTAAATTCATGGATCTAAACGCACCTTTCTTAATTATTTATTGCATTGCATATTAGTTATTTGAAATCTGCACATCCTGAAGCTCTCTTGTTAATTTATCAAGCTTCGATTTGATGCTGCTGTCCACCACTCTGTCACCGATACGGATTATGAGTCCCCCTATCAGAGATTCGTCTGTCTCAAAATCGATCTCCATGGTTTCGTACTTTGTGGTAGCGAGCAGTTTCTGCTCAATTTCCTTTTTCTGTGAATCCTTTAAGGCTACAGCACTTTTAACACAGGCTGTTCCAATCTTAAGGTGTTCCTTCATCTTGGAAACAAAGAATTCGAGTATACCGTCTATCTCACTGTATCTGTCCTTATTAAGTACAAGCAGCATAAATCCGGTAAGTTCATCGGAAAAGTTTCCCCTCATTACTTTTTCAAGGGCCTCGGCTTTTTCCTCCTTAAGGAGTTTGGGATGATTCATCATCGCCGAAAAATCCGGGTTTTCTTTAAGTATGTCTATAAGTGATGTTACTTCCGAGAGAAACTCTTTTTCCTTTTTCTCCTCAACAGCCAGTTCGTACAGCGCCTCACCATAGGTTCCTGTAACTAGCTTTGCCATGTTGCATCACCTATTTCCTTTAATGTTTCCTCAACCAGGCTATCCTGAATCTCGGTGTTGATGTTTTCGCGTACAACCTTTGAAGCCATGAGTGAAGCGATATCTACCATTTCCTTCTTAACCTCGTCCATGACACGCTTCTTCTCAAGTT
The DNA here is from genome assembly GCA_902793845.1 of uncultured Lachnospiraceae bacterium. Classification (GTDB taxonomy): domain Bacteria; phylum Bacillota; class Clostridia; order Lachnospirales; family Lachnospiraceae; genus NK4A136. The sequence goes on from CADBFE010000015.1 coordinate 37,001, forward strand.
CTGCTTCCTCGCCGGCTCTGGCTACGATGCCCTTGGCCTCTTCGTGGGCAGCCGATACGATTTTGTTTTCGTTATCAACCGCTTTCTTTCTGGCTTCGGAGAGGATCCGCTCCACTTCCTTGTCAGCTTCCTTTAACTTTGCTTCGTACTCTTCTTTTAACTTAAGAGCTTCTGCTTTATCATTAGCTGCTGATTCAAGGTCGTCTGCTATACGGTTCTTTCTGTCTTCGAGAACCTTTCTTGCAGGATTGAAAAGGAAATTGCTTGCAACGAGGAACATTACAAAGATTGCTATAAGCGTCAGTCCGGAATCAAACAAAAGCTGAAGATCCAGATTGAACATTCTTTCATACTCCCCTGTGAGAAGCATATATATTCCCATATTCAAGCTTTAAAGCCTCCTTTCTTTAAGATTTAAAGATTTAAAATTAGAGACTTTCTCTATTATGGTACAAGAGGCTTTACGAATAAGAGAAGCATTGCAACAAGAAGTCCGTAAAGACCTGTTGTCTCGGCAACGGCCTGTCCAAGAAGCATGGTACCTGTTATATCACCCTTTGCTCCGGGATTACGTCCAACAGCTGATGCTGCATGACCTGCGGCAATACCCTGACCTACACCGGGTCCGATACCGGCGATAACTGCCAGACCTGCACCGATTGCAGAGCAACCTAAAATGAAATTTGAATCAAACATTTTTAATTCCTCCTTAAAATTGATTTAATTATTTTTTACTTTAATTAAATTACCTTGTTAATCCGTATCCATGGCGCTTGCGATATATGTCATGGTCAGCATACAGAATACGTATGTCTGAATGGCTCCGGAGAATACATCAAAGTATGCATGGAGCACAGCCGGCCATATCGTAGCTATCCATCCGAGCAGGCCGTAGATAAGGGCCAGCATGATAGTTCCGGATAATACGTTGGCAAAAAGCCTGAGCGAAAGTGAGATAGGTACAGCCAGGTCTCCGATGACATTGATCGGTGCCCAGAACGGCCAGGGATCGCACAGTCCCTTGATAAAACCGCTGACCTTTTGATATCTCAGCTTCTGAATAAAGATAAGTGTAAACGAAAGTACACCCATGGGGAAGGTCACACCGTAGTCGGCTGTAGGTGCTCTGAGTCCCAGGAGTCCCGATAAGTTACTGAATAGGATAAATACGAAAATCGTACCGATATAATTAAGAAAGCCTTTGGCATGCTTACCCATGGTACTCTTTATCATACCGTCAAGGGCATCTATTCCAAGCTCCAGAACATTCTGAAATCCCGTAGGCACATCACTTGCTTTTTTCATCGTGCCGTTTGCAATGAATGACAAAATGCAGATAGACAAAACAACAATAAGCAGACATACATGTGATGTCGTTATCCATATAGTCTGACCGCCGAGTTCAAAGGAAAAGATTCCCTTGATCATAAAGTCAAGATCTGCGGATAACATTAATCCTGCTCCCATATTCTCACCTCCTCTTTTTTATTTATTATCAGGCGATAGTGCTTCGCCGTCTGATTTCTTTTTACCGTACAGCTCATCCTGTTCCTCAGGGGTAAGCAGCGGTTTTAACTCTTCCTCGCCGATAAACCGGTTCAGGATCTTTTTGGCTGCGCCGTTTAAGTACGCTCCTGCTTTAAGGCCCATGAGACCAAGGAAAGCGCTTAACGGACTGATCACATTTGTGACCATGAGTAACCCGAATATTATGAGTATCACTCCGTACCTTAAGAGCGAATCTTTTCTGACTATCTTCTGGGCGGTGCCCGGATCAAAATCGAGGGCCCTGCCTATCGAGCGGTTCATGTGCACTGCCGCGCACACCGCCAGTATCATGCCGAGCCACAGTCCTGCCGAGTAGTAGAGCAGTCTGCCGGTCACTTTATCAGTAAACAGACCGCTTATAAAAAAGCATATCTGGCAGAATATATCGAATATAAATATACCGATTATCAGTTCTGTAAGGGTCCGGTTATTTCTTAATATCTCCGCTCTTGTCTCCATGATCTTCTCCGGGATTCTTCATACTTTTCATGGCGAATATGTATACGTTCCTAAAGCCCGCAACAGCTCCGATAAAGAAGCCGATGATCATGATAAAATTCGTGCCAAGCTTTTTATCAAGCCACATCCCTCCGAAAAAACAAATCCCTATGGGGACGAGCATATTTATCCCAAACTGACTGATCAGTGTCAGTAATCTGAATGTATTTCTCTTATCGTTTTTCATTTGCAAAACGCACAATCTACATGATACACAATCGCCTATAATTATACATTTTTTACGGGGTAGTGTCTACTAAAAAGATTTTATACAATTCATTGGATTTCAAAAATAACAAGGCCGGCAGTCCCTGCTGCCGGCCTGATAAAAATGTTCATCCTTCCTGATGTTCCGCCCGTCCCCTTCTGATATAAAGGAGTATTACCTGATTTGTATCGGAATATGAAGCGCTCTTTGTCGCTTCCATTACGGTTGGCATCTTCTCGCCGTCCATCACCCTGTGATATCTGACATTTATTTTTTCGTCACTGTTTTTGAAGTGCTCCTTTAATTTGTCCAGATCCGCAAATGCCTTAAATCTGTCGGTGTCCTCCGGAGCGACTTTCTCGATGGCAACAAAGTTTGCAAAATCGTCAAACTCACCCTTCTCCTCAAAATCACTGTCAATCTTTTCTATCTTTGATACATGGAGCATCTCATATTTTTTTGTATCCAGATTGACCTTTGCTATCTTGCTGAAATTCTCTGTGACAAGCTTTTCGTATTCATGTACAAGGGATACACTGTAGTCCGCATTTTTCCAGGTCATCAGTACTATAGGGTTTTCTTCGGAGTATTCAGGGGGAACCATCACCTCAAAAGTAGCCCATTTATATTCACCTTCAGATTTGTATCTGAAATGCTTCAGTATATTTTTATGCCCCTTTTCTATGAGTGACATCAAAACATTTGTATTGAAAAGAATTCTGTAATCAAAGAGATCATCAGGGTGAACGAGCCCCAGCTCGGCAAACCTGTCTATATACTCAAAGATGGTAGCTGCCTCAGGCTGATTGACCTTATCATGCATCTCATCTTTCTTTATAAACTCATAATGGCCGGTGACGATATCCACATTGGCAGCCTTGATAAAGTATTCGGAGAACTGCTGAAGGTGGGACTTTTGCAGGATCACTCTGCCCTCATCACTACTGCCTATCTTTGCAGGGTCCCTTAAGAGATTCTCGTATTCCTCTGCAGGCATTGGCTTGTAGAAATAATATCCCTGTGCAAATTCACATCCGAGACTCGACATGATCTTGAGCTGCTTTGACGTCTCGAGACCTTCAATGATCGCAGGCACCCTGATCTGTCTGGACATCTCCAGGATCGACTCAAGGATGGATGTACTCTTTTTCTCATTTGACTCTGCATCGGAAAGCAGTTTCATATCAAGCTTAAGTACATCTGCCTGGGTATCTTTAAGCATATTTAATGATGAGTAGCCGCTGCCAAAGTCATCTATGAGCACTTTAAACCCATGACGGTGGAGCTTATCGATCGTATTTAACAGGAGATAGTCATCATCCATGTATGCGCTCTCTGTAATCTCTATCTCGATGCTGCTGGCCGGGATTTTGTACTTTCTGATCAGTCTGATAAATTCATCTGCCACATCGAGCTGATTGATATCTATACGGGATACATTGACGGACATGGGTACTACAGGCAGATCCTCCTCAATCCATTTTTTCATATTGAGACATACCTGCTCCCATATAAACCTGTCCAGCCTGGTGATGAGACCGTGCTCCTCCATGACAGGCACAAAGACGCCCGGGGGAACCAGGCTTCCGTCAGGCTTTACCCATCTGACCAGTGCCTCACCGCCTATGATCTTGCCGTTCTTTATATTGCACTTTGGCTGTACATAAAAGCAGAATTCCTTATTGACAAGGGCCTTTAAAATATTTGGGATAAGGCGCATCTCCTTCTCCCTGCTCTTTATCGATGCATCAATATTCCAGAATATCTCTGCGCCCATCTTGTTGCGTACTCTGCCGAGGGCATCTACCGTATAGTCATATACATCAGATGCGGATATATCCTCTCCGTTAAATTTATATCCTCCAAATGCCGCAGAGATGGCTTTGTCATCTCCGGCATATCTTGATACCAATTCGTCGAGGCCTTTGATGACTCTGTCTTCCATGACCTTGTCCTGCTCCATCACTATGGAGAAGTTGTCGCCGCCAAGGTATCCGGCTACCATATTTGTACCCTTTATGAAATCGTTCAGGTAATCGCTGACCGCTCCGAGGAGCGCATCACCCTGGGCTCTTCCGTGCCATTTGTTGTAGAAATGAAAATTTCTGATATCCATTGATATCATACATAAAGACAGTGCGCTCTCTTTCATGAGCTCATCGGTCTTTTCGAGAAACTCCATTCTGGTCGGAAGTTTTGTAATACAGATAAAATTGCCTTTTTTTGTCATTATAAAAATCCTGTTCTTTACATGTGTAAGGAAAAAATTGACACCTTTTCCCACATACATTCTATCATGTGCTATATGGGTAAGGTGTCACAAAATACACTTTATATTTTTGTATAATCTTTCTCGTTTTTACTCCCGGTCTTCATACTTCTCTATATAGGAAGTCAGAGTGTCGAGTTTATCCTCGTAAATAATATTAAGGAGCCTGTCGAGTCCGGTGAGAGAAGTCTTTAAGAGCTCAAGGTCTATCTTGCCGTCATTAAGACATTCAACCATCTCATCTATATCGACGACCTTTACAAATCCGTCGGGATAAATGATCACATCTGCGAG
>CADBFE010000015.1:41853-66242 GCA_902793845.1 uncultured Lachnospiraceae bacterium
TCAGCCTTGTAAAACTTGCTGACTTTATATCCCTCTTTTAGAAAATAGCATGAATATCCGTGATGAAGATCTTTCTTTGGCTTTAGCGTATTCCACTTGGTGACGATCTTCTCATCATCCATATAGAGGATGATATCATCCTTTAGCTGTACGCATTCCTCAGGTATGAGTCTCTTTCTGTATAAAACCGGTTTCTCCATATATTTTTCCCCCCTGTATTCCGTTTTATCACTTACTGAAAATAAACTGCAAAATATCCTTTGGCTTTGCCTTGGTGCTGTTGAAGAACAGCATTCCTTTGTATATCTTGGCTGCGATAATCATGAGGACTATGCAGCATACTATACTGATAATTATCGAGAGAATTCCCATTGCTATGGAGATACCTCCTGATATAAGTGCTCCCGGTGTCAGAAATGCTCCCGTAAACGGTATGAGATAATATGCCAGAGGCATGAATCCCTCATATTTAACTAGTCCGAATATTACGACAAAGTAGCATATCATCATAGGAATCATGTATATACCCTGCATGTTGGCAGCTTCCTCAGGCTTGGCAACACAGCTTCCACCAACTCCGGAGAGTATAAGGAACAGTGCCATTCCGATGAGGCACGCTATTACGCCAAGTATAATCGCAGGTATTCCAAAGTCTGACTCTGCGAACCATCCCTTAAGAACGCCCCATGCCGATGATAAAATGCTTGAATCAACTTCATAAAGAGACATTGCAATCCTGTCTCCTCCAAAGAGGCCGATTATAATCGCACATACCCAGATAATAAACTGTACCATGGACGATGCGATTACTGCCATAATCTTTCCTGACACAAGTGCATAAGGAGTCACTGATATAAGTAACTGCTCTGTCAGTTTGCTTGTCTTTTCAAGAGATACATCTGAGCATACCTGCATGCCGTAAATCATTACGATAAAGTACACAACCATCACGATGGCAAATGCACAGATGATCCTGAATATCTCCTTGCCGTCGTCCTCTTCCTCTTCAAATTCAGATACAAAGGAACCTACGGGAAGGAGTACCTGGAGGAGTGTATCCTCATCAAGTCCTGTCATCTGATATAAATAGCCTCTGTAATAATTGGCCATACTCATTCCAAGATGATTTAAACTCTCGTCGTTGTAATCGCTTAAAGGCCCGAGAATCAGCTGTATCATGTAGCCGTCTTCATTCTTTGTCTGAACGGCAAGAATATAGTCGCCATCTTTTGTGAGCTTGTCCACGCACTCCTTTGCGGTGCCATCCATTTTTTCAAATTCGATGGCAGCTGTCTCTTCATCTCCTGCCATCTCGGCAAACTTTTCATACGAAGGTATATTCATATCATTTTCATTGCATACATATACCTTTGTAACCATGTTGCCAGTATCTTCATCAAGCTCATCAGGCTTTCCGATGAACATCATCATTATGAAAAATCCAAGCATAAGAAACAGTGCAAATGCTACTGTCACCACTCTGTATTTCGATGACTGTGTATGATTTCTGAAATTAAACCCGAATACACTGGTGAATCCGCGAAACATATTATTCATGGGACTTCCTCCTCTCTGCATCAAGCATTAATTTCTGCTTTGCCATCGTCATCATCTTGCTGCATTTAATAGGTTCACCTGTTGCCACGATGACTCCCTCATAAATAAGGGATACAAACCAGAGAAGAATCAGAGCTGATACTATCTGTATTACGATACATGCAATTACACCAAATATTGTTACTTCTCCGAGGCACATGGCACCCGGCATAACCATAGATGATGTAAACGGGAAAAATACCGTAAACCATACAAAAGCATTAAAGCCCTTGTCCTGCATAACCATAAGTGATGCATAGCTTAAAAGGAATGCCACGAGAATCAGCATGCTGTATCCACGCATGCCCTGCTGGAGCTCTTCCATCTTTGATACGGATGCTCCAAAGAGTCCGGCAATGATTCCGTAAATAAAGATACCAAGCATAATAACTATTATGGCAAGAACGATTCTGTCAGCTGATATATTACTGAGTGTCTCTGCATCAACATAACTTGTAAGCAGGTCTGCTCCTGTCTTTCCAAATAAATTCTTTGCAACTTTTGAAGATATAAATGCACAGATACCGACTACACCACAGTTGATAAATGTAACGAGCATCATCGCCATAATTTTACCTGTGATTAATGCCATTGGTCTGACTGTAGTCATGAGATATTCAACTATACGGTTTGCTTTCTCCTCAACAATCTTTGAAGATATGAGTCCGGAGCTCATGGCGATAATCATATATGATACGAATATGGCAGTATAAACAACCCAGAATCCTGACTGGCCGATTGCCTCTGTCTCAGTACCTTCAATTTCGTTCAGGAAATCAAAGTCATTGATTATCTCATAGCTGACATCACCTGTCACAATATCCTTTACATCATCTTTAAGAGAGAGGCTTCCTGTCTTGTAATCATAAAACCAGTCTGCAAATACCGAAGCTATATCACTCACATTGTCACGGCTCAAAATACCGTCACCGTCGTAAGATGCCTCTACAGTAAAACCTCCCAACTCAAGATCTCTCTCGATGGTCAGGATGATTTCGCTTGCGCTGTTCTCGGTAATTTCACTCTTTAATGATTCCGTCTCTTCTTCATCACCCTCATAAATTTCAAATGATACACCTTCATATATTTCATTTGCATTAAGCGATGAAGCAAGCGCCTCATCATCAAGCTTTACGTCAGAATTATTTATGACATATACTTTCTCAACCTTGTTTTCTGTCTCACTGCCGCTGCCCTTTCCAAATGTTGCCATGAACGGGAAAACAACAAGGGCTGCAAAAGCCATAATAATCGTAGTGATAATATATGACTTTGTCTTTACGTACTGACTGAAAGTATAAATGAATACTTCCTTCAGTCCCCTGAATTCATTTTTATTCATTTACACTGCCCTCTTCTGTTTTGTTTTCTGTAACGCCATTCTCAGCATTTGACTGCTCTATTTTTTCTACGAATATCTCATGGAGCGAAGGCTCTGTCAGCTCATATCTGACAAGGGGTATCTTTGCTTCCACGAGCTTTGCAAGGAGACTTCCCGCCTGACTCTCATCAGTAAGTTTTATATAAATCTCTTCCGCGGTCTGCTCCTTTATCTCAAGGCCCTCTGCCTTTACGATATCCGTGACATCAGCATCTGCCTTGATGACGAGATTGACCCTGCCGTAGCTCTTCTTTATCTCTTTTAAGTTGCCCTGGAGTACTGCCTTGCCGTGATTTAATATAGTCAGGTCGCTGCAGAACTCCTCGATGGTACCCATCTGATGGCTGGACATAATGATATATTTATCACCTGACGCAACTTCACGGATTACGTTTTTAAAGAGATCTGCATTTACGGGATCAAGTCCTGAGAGGGGCTCATCGAGTATGATTACCTGGGGGTCAGCGATGAGTGCTGCCATGAGCTGAACCTTCTGCTGGTTACCTTTACTGAGCTGGTCTGCTCTGTAGGGCTTTACCTTTTTCTTGCTGCCGGGTGCCGGCTTTGGATAGAAATAGTCATCGAGTTCAAGTCTCTCTGACCAGTATTTTATCCTCTTTTCAGCATCCTTTTTTGACATACCCTTAAGGTTTGCAAAATAGATCATCTGATCCATCAGGCTCACCTTGGGATAGAGTCCTCTCTCCTCTGCCAGATATCCGACGTTGATCTCTTTTGTGTCAAATGGTTTATTGTCAAAAAGAACCTCACCGCCTGTTTTCTCAAGCATACCGAGTATCATTCTGATCGATGTGGTCTTGCCGGCACCGTTTGTACCAAGGAGTGCATATACGCCCGGCTTTTCCATTGTAAATGAGATGTGGTCTACGACTGTTTTCTCACCGTATTTTTTAAAGATTTCTTTTACTTCTAAGCTCATTTCATCCTCCCGATTTTATAAATACTTGATGAATATTATATCACAATTAAGGTATGGGAGTTTAAGGGAATACAAAAAAGCCCCGGCGCTTAAAGTCTGCTTCGCTGACTTTGGGTGCGCCTGGGGCAGTTTTTGTATTCCTACGTAAAAATTATAATTAGCCGATCATGTATTTTTTAAGGGCGACTGCAACACGTTCTTTCAGATATACAGGTAACACCGGTTTCAAAATGTAATCTACGGCGTCAAGCTCCCTGCACTTAAGTATTGTCTCCCTGTCCTGCTTCGCTGTATAGAATATTACCGGGCAGTTAAATCCAGCCATGCCTCTCATTATCCTGATACAGTCCATACCGTTTATATCCGGCAGGATGATATCCATCAGCACGAGATCCGGACACTTATGTGTCTTCATATATTCCACGGCTTCCGCACCTCTTGGCAGAGTGACCACATTATAGTCGGGCTCAAGTATTTTTCTGGTCTGGGTGAGAGTTAAATTTGAGTCATCAACTACGAGGATCGTCTCTCTCTCATCAACCTCGGCAAATCTGCTCTCGTTTAACTCTTTTACTTCTCCCACATAGTCTTCCGGCATCAGTCCCGACTTGGTGATACGGACCTTTTTGTATTCAGGGTCCTTCTCGAGATTTACCTTTCTGCCGTCTTCTATCATCTTTACGATGGGACGCATCGTATCTCCGGTATGACCCAGGACCATGGCCTCCTCTCCGTTAGAGAGCACCACGTCTATACCCGGGGGAAATGCGGGGATGATCTTCTTCATGATGTCGACGATCTTTTCGTCAAACAGTATATTTTTACCACCCTCAAGATACTCAAAGGCATCTGCAGGCGAGTATGCTTCCTTGTAGGAGCGGCGGCTTATGAGTGCGTCAAACACATCTGCCGCATGTATGATTTTTGAAAACAGGGGTATATCATCACCTGCTTTTCCAAGAGGATATCCGCTACCGTTTTCATTTTCATGATGACAGAGTACTGCCTGCTTGATCTTTGCAGGTATACCGTGCATATTGCCGAGTATATCGAATGTATACCTCGGATGCTTCTTTATCTCATCATACTCTTCATCAGTCAGCTTGGCCGGTTTCTTTATGATCTCCTCCGGTACCTTTGTCTTGCCAAAGTCGTGGCATATAGCCGCAAAGCAGAGGAGGTTCAGATCGTTTTTATCAAGACCGAGCTCCCGTCCTATAATGACACTGTATACAGCTACATTCACGGAATGATGAAAAGTATAGTCATCAAACGAACGCAGATCAAAAAGATCCAGACAAACATTATCTTTTGATGATATGTCTACTACTATATCTGTGGCTATGTTGGCGATCTCATCTATGTTCTGGGTCTCAACTGCCTCAACACCTTTATTGAAAAGCTTTGGGTCGATAGACTCCTCCATCTCGAGCTCTTCAGAAAACTGGTCGGAGATATAGAGTCCCATATATCCGTTTTTATTCAGTCTCTGGATCAGTGTCTCAGACAGTATCATGCCTCTCGTGATCATGACCACATTTCGATTTGCAATTATATCCCTGGCAACCTTCATACCGGGTGCCAGACTATCCACCTTCACGAATCTCATTGAGATTTTCTCCCAAAAATACTCTGTCCCGACCTTCAATCGGAACAGAGCATCTGATTTAATAAATTACCTATGCCCAGGGATCTGCTGCTGCAGGTGTCCTGATATCAGACAGGCACTGAATATCATTTAAAAACCACTGGCCTGTCGAAGGTTTTCTCCTGAACTTGAGCTGACGGGGCGAGTCGGCTCCGGAAGATTTCACAAACATGGTTGCCCAGTTCTCATCAGGATATGAATACGGATTTTCAAATATCGATATCGTATACGGCTTGTCCGGAGTATAGCTGTTTTCAACAGTCGCTCCGTCAAAGTATGATGCGATCTTGTACTCCTTGCCCTCCAGCCTGTCCTTTATAAACTGTTTGTCATAATTGCTGACTGACTCGGGACCTTTAAGATCATCAAGCATCTCATACATAGCATCTGTATTTGATCCGTAATTCATGAGCACTATCATTGTGAGTGCCGCAGTCTTAAAGGGTGTATCGAGCGCATACTCCGGGAGAGTTTTCATCTCCTGAAGGCTGGCCGGTACAGAAGCAAATGTAAACTTCTCTTCTTTATTTGTTGCCATATCTTAACCCCCTGATGTTTATTTATTGTTTGTCTGTCGGCGTACCCTGTCAACCTTGGTATACAGATAACTGTCTGTCTGCCGTTTCACATGCATACTGCCCGGGACTATATATTCCGCGGCCTGATTGTTTGGCCGTACGGATTTAAGCTTTGAAATAATAGCACTGTTTACTATGAGTGACAGTATGAATGAGATAACCAGTGAAGCTATACCCCATACCACATAAGGGTTTGAGAGGTTCTCTTCATAAAACTTGCACAGCAGACATATTACGAAAAATATCGGTGTGAGGATGGCAGTCCTGATAAGGAGCGCCTTGTTTGCTGCCGCCTTGTCAAGAGGCAGATTGCCTACAAACTTTCCTGTCTGACCGTTCATCGCAAATAAAAACTTCTGATTATTCCATGTGGTATTCAGAATATAGACGGGATACATCGCATAGCTTGATTTACCGTCCTTAAGATTTATATTGCTGTTGTCGCATGTTACGGAATCGTAACCCTTAACAGTCTTTCTGAACTCTACCTCTGTAGATTTTTTGATACGCTCGTTGGCTCTTGGCTCTACCTGCTCCGCATCCTGGTCGTATTTATCAGCTACGGAACCTGCCAGGTACTCCATACGAAATTCTGTCGTATCCTTGAAATCAAAGGGTTCGATGGACTCCATGAGATCGTCGGGCATCTTCTCGGATCCGTCCACAGGTACGTGGGCAAATGAGATATCACCCTCTCTGATAACGGAGTAATACTTCTTTTCTGTACAATCATACTCGCCGGAAGTATATCGTCTCGTCTTTACACCTGTATATCTGATCCTTGCATCTGCCGTGGCATCAAAGAGCCAGTACGGCACGTAGATAGGTCTGATCTCATCAATATGATTCTCTGCCTTAAATACCTGGGGCAGAAATTTTTTACCTTCAAGGTGTTTTTTGTATCTTTCCTTTGCAGCTTCTTTATTAAGCTTAAAGGGTATGATCACATTGGGCTTTAGCGCTCCGGCTACTGAACCCTTGAATACAATAGGGTTGTCACAGTAGGGGCACTTGCTGGCCGCTGTATTTTCATCGGCGATGATCTGGCCGCCGCAGGATTCACATACATAAACCCTGGCGCCTTCCGTATCGCCCTCTGCCCATTCCTGTGTAGCGGAATTGTCCCACTCCATGCTGTCCGAACCTTCACCCTGCAGTTCCTCCTGGTATGAGGCAACTGCAGAGAGTTCAAATTCGGATTCACAATACGGACATTTCATCTTCTGGACCGTAGAGTTAAATTCTATGGCTCCACCGCAACACGGACATTTGTAATCCTGTATTGATGCCATATTATATACTCCTTAAATTATGGTCTCTGAGAACCGCAGTTAGAACAGAACTTACCTGTATTTACTGTACCGCATGAGCATGTCCACTCATTTGATGCAGGCTGGGGTTTGCCACAGTTAGAGCAGAACTTGCCTGTGTTTACTGTGCCGCACTCGCATGTCCATCCTGCTGCGGGAGCCGGCTGGGGCTTGCCACAGTTAGAGCAGAACTTGCCTGTATTTGTGGTACCGCACTCACATGTCCATCCTGCTGCCTGTGAGGGAGCAGCTGCCTGTGCCGGCTGCTGCTGGGCACCCATTGCAAAGAGGTTCTGAGCGTTCATGCCGCCTGCATTGCTTGCCATACCCATTCCGAGGAATCCTGTCATGGCACCTGCCGAGTTGCCTGCTGCTGTCTTCATGGCTTCTGCCTGTGCACCTACGAGTGTACCTGCAGCACGTGTGGGATCTGAGTTGAAGAGTGACTGCTGAGCACTTCTCTGAGCCTCTTTGATCATCTCCTGATCCTCGGGAGGAAGTGTAGGAGGATTCATGGCAACGCTGACTACTCTGATACCACGGAGCTTCTCCCACTTCATTGACAGAGCCTCGTTTAAGTTGTTCTCAAGGTCTGTGCTGTGTGAAACTATCTGGTTAGGTCTGATCTCGAGGTCTGACAGCTTACCGATAGAAGGTGTGAGGGCAGAGATAAACTCTGTCTTTAACTGCTGATCGATCTCAGATCTGTTGTACTGGCTGGCTACATTACCGCATACATTTGTGTAGAAAAGGATAGGATCTACGATCTTGTATGAGTAAAGTCCCGAACAGCGAAGTGATACATCGATGTCGAGCATGATCTTTGAATCAACTACACGGAAAGGAATAGGGTTCGGTGTGCCGAACTTATTCTCTGTGATTTCTTTTGTATTGAAGTAATAAACTCTCTGGTCGTGACCTGTGTCACCGCCCATTGCAAAACGCTTGCCGAATGTCTTGAATGACTCGATGATGCTTGATCCGAGGCTGCCTGAGAATACTGAAGGCTCTGAGGATGCATCGTATGTAAACTTACCGGGCTCTGCACAAATCTCGACTACCTTGCCGTCGTCTACGATGATCATACACTGACCGTCTGCAACAGCGATTCCGGAACCGTTTGTGATAATGTTGTCACTGCCCTTGTTTGAACCTTTTGTCCTCTTCTGTCCCTTTACTACGAGGACATCTTTGTCGATTGAATCGCAGTAAAAATACTCAAGCCACTGATCTGCCAGTGTGCTTCCTGCCGATTCAAGTGCTGCTCTGATTAAACCCATAACTATAAACTCCCTTCTGTTTATCTTTTAATATTGTATGCGGAACTTCCGCGCACTAGCCTTATTATATCAGATTTTATGCCATTTATAAATAAAAAAATCCCCCTCTCATAAGAGAGAGGGGGATGATAAATCCGATTAGTCCATAAGGAATGTCTCAAGTACTGTGTAGAAATCTGTATCATCTACTGTGTACCAGTCAACACCTTCTGAATCATCCTCACCGTTTACATAGTCAAGGTAGAACCAGTATCCTTCATAATCATCGTTATAGTCATCACACTCGATTCTGTCTGAGAATGAGATTACGACACCGTTCTGGTCGCCGTAGTTGTCCTCATACTCCTCAACTACGATGTAAACATCATAGTAGTAGTAATCATCATCTTCCATAAAGAATGTGTAAGCCTTACCTCTGTCATAACCATACTCTGTGAGGTCTTCCTCAACTACACTGTAGTTGTAGTATGTACCTTCATCAGGAAGCTCACCGTAGTTGATGTAGTTAAAGAGGTCATATGTATCAGATGTGCCGTTGGGCTTGTCAATGTAGTATGTACCTACTGTCATATCAGATGAGATAAGTACATCACATGTGTATCCGTCATCCTGGAATGCATAGTAGTAAGGTGAGTATGCATCATAGAATGCAATATCTGAAGCTGAGAGATCAGGAATATCAAATTCTCTTTCATATACATCACCATCTGTCCAGTAGTCAGCAAGTGTGAACCATCCGTCCTCTTCGCTGTACCACTCTGAATCATCTGCTACAACATCAACAACTGTATCTACGTCTGTATCAACATCTACATCTACATCAGTATCATAGTCATCGAAATCATAGTCATACCATGCATAAGGATCAACTGCATCCTCAACTACATCATCGGGTACTTCTACTTCTGCATCGTTGATATCAGAGTACTCAACTACTACTGAGAGAGCATTGATCTTGATATCGTCTGCTGACATATCCATATCATCAAGAGCATCCTCGATGTCGCTTGATAATCCAATGATACCTGCTACATCGATGCCTGAAAGGTCTACCTCAGACTTAACTGCGTAACCATTCTCTTTTGAAACATAAAGTGTAGCCTTGAGATTGATGAGGTCAAGTACGTCCTCCATCTTGACATCGAGCTCATCTTCCATCGTCTCGCATGCTTCTTCCCACTCGTCCTCGCAGTCAGCGATCTTAACTACTTCGTTCATGAATGCAACATACTCTTCACCTGAAGGCTCAACTGTGAGTACATAGCACTCCTCGTCTCCGACTTCCTCAGTCTTCTTCTCAACCTTTGCACCTGCAAAGAGTTCCTTTGCAGCATCCTGCATCTTCTCGATTGTCTTGTCATCTAATGAAACACCGGCATCGTCTGTAGATGTCTCAGTTACATACCATGTGCCGTCTGTGTTGTAGTATGCTGTCACATCACTGCCATCCATGAGCATGTATGCTTCAACGTCCATGCTGTCAACGTAATATGCATCCTCGCTGAATGCACCTGAAAGGTCTGCTCCTGCCTCGAATGCGTAATCGCCTGCTTCTACATCGACATCTGCGCTAAGCTCAAAATTAGCTGACTCGATCTCTGCCTCATACATACCGTCGAGGATCTCCTCAGCTGAAGGTGTCTTGCCACAGCCTGTAAGTACGACGAAAGTAAGTGAAAGCGCACCTGTAAGGATTGCTAACTTCTTCTTCATAAAACAATTCTCCTTTTATCAAATAATATTTCCCGGTTACGGGCCTATCCCGAAACAAACTAAATATATCACAATATAATTAAAAATACCATCATCACTAATTGATGATGGTATTTTTTGTGAATTTTGACTATTAATTATCTTTCTGCTCTCATGGGATTGTTTAAAAAGTCATCATAACTGAGCCTTATTCCGTCCTCGAGCTCGGTTTTGTATTTCCAACCAAGTCGCTCGGCTTTTGATACATCCAGGAGTTTTCTGGGTGTACCGTTGGGCTTTGATGTATCCCAGAGAATCTCGCCCTCATAACCGATGACCTTTGCGACCAGCTTTGTCAGTTCCTTTATAGTAATCTCCTTGCCTGTACCTGCGTTGACCGTCTCGTCTCCGCTGTAATTATTCATAAGGAATACACACAGGTTTGCCAGATCATCCACATACAGAAACTCACGGAGCGGTGAACCGTCTCCCCAGCATGTAACGGAGGGAAGTCCTGCCTCCTTGGCCTCATGAAATCTTCTGATCAGCGCCGGAAGCACATGGGAATGAGACGGATGGTAATTGTCGTTTGGTCCGTAGAGGTTTGTGGGCATTACCGAAATATAATCTGTACCGTACTGTTTGTTTAAAAACTCGCAGTATTTAAGTCCGGAAATCTTGGCCAGAGCATATGCCTCATTTGTCTTTTCAAGCTCAGATGTGAGCAGGCAGCTCTCGGGCATGGGCTGGGGCGCCATTCTGGGATAGATGCAGGAGCTTCCGAGAAATTCGAGTTTTTTGCATCCGTTCTCCCATGCACTGTGGATGACATTCATCTCCAGTGTCATATTGTAATACATAAAATCCGCGAGGGCTTCGGAGTTTGCAATGATACCGCCTACCTTGGCTGCTGCCAGAAATACATACTCAGGCTTTTCTTTTGCAAAGAATTCCTCAACATCTGCCTGTCTGCACAGGTCCAGCTCTTTATGAGTCCTGGTGATGATATTTGTATATCCCTGTCTCTCAAGCTCCCTCACTATAGCCGAGCCAACCATTCCCCGGTGACCTGCTACATATATTTTCGCGTCCTTGGCCATTACGTCTGCCATGTCAAAATGATCTCCTAACTGTTTTAATAATATAGAAAGAATTAATTAAATCCGATGATTACATCATACCGAGTGTCTTCATCATGCTGTCACGGTCGTTAGAGAAGTTGAGGGCTGTAGTTCTGTCGATGTAGCCCTGGTTAACGAGTCTTGCGAGGTCCGTGTTGAGTGTGTGCATGCCGGCTGCAGCATTTGACTGGATGGTTGATGTAATCTGTACTACCTTGTTCTCACGGATGAGGTTTCCGATAGCAGGATTCATAACCATGGTCTCTGTAGCAACCATACGGCCTGTTCCGTCTGCAAGAGGACAGAGCTGCTGAGATACTACACCGTGGAGGATGTTGGAGAGCTGTACTCTGAGCTGATCTCTTCCCTCCATAGGACATCCGTCGATGATACGGTCTACAGTCTGGGCTGCAGATGTTGTATGAAGTGTAGAGAATACCAGGTGTCCTGTCTCGGCTGCGGTGATTGCTGCTGAGATTGTCTCAAAGTCTCTCATCTCACCTACGAGGATGATATCGGGATCTTCTCGAAGTGATGAGCGGAGAGCCGTTGCATAATCCTTAACATCTCTGCCGACTTCTCTCTGGTGGATCATGGCGAGCTTATGGTTGTAGATATACTCGATGGGATCCTCGATTGTCATGATGTGGCAGGGACGGTTTCTGTTGATATAGTCTACCATTGCCGCAAGTGTTGTAGTCTTACCTGAACCCGTAGGTCCTGTGATGAGGACGAGACCTCTGGGGAGCTTACAGAATCCCTCGATTACCGAAGGCAGATTGAGCTCATGGAACTCAGGAATGTGATCATTCAGGATACGTACTGCTGCCGCAAGGTTGTTTCTCTGATGATAAACGTTTACACGGATACGGATAGCGCCGTCTTTACAGAATCTTGCAAAGTCGAGATCCTTGCCGTTGTTGGCAGCCTCAAGCTGCTCTTTTGTGAGGAGTTCTCCGATGAGAGCTCTTGCTTCATCCATTGAAGGTTCCGGATCGATGATCTGAAGTGTACCGAATCTTCTGACTGCAAGGTGAGTACCCACAGTGATATGGATATCCGAGCAGTTTGTCTGAAGCGCGTAATCAAGTAATTGTTCGAATGTCATAAATTTTCCCTCCGCTTCTTTGTTTTTACTTGAATTGATTTATGTGAGTTTTAATAACTACCAAAATAATTATTTAAAATGCCTGATGTCTGACTACGCTGTACTCGTCTCCCGACTGGTAGTACGGACAGCTCCTGGTATTGCCCTGGAGGAATCTCACCATGTCGTCCTCGTCAAGGTCCATGTCACATACATAGCACTCATAATCTTCATCATATGTATAAAAATTGCATGTATCGCAATTGGAAACATTATCTGCCATATTTTACCTCCGCGAAGCAAAATTACACATGTAATTTTGCTGAGTCGGGAAACCTGCAGACTTTCATCAGTCTGAATACCTGCTCAACCGTCGCCGTAATATTTGCTCTGGCGATATCTTTATCCATGGCCTCCTCTGTCGTCATGGGACTGCCGAGGATACCAAAGTATGCGTCCATGCCGGCATCATTGCAGCATGATGCTCCGTCGCCCCGCTGACCTGTAAAAGCGATAACTTTTGCTCCGTGCTTTTTGGCAAGTTTTGCCACGCCTGCGGGAGCTTTACCCATGGCTGTCTGGGCATCGAGCTTGCCCTCGCCGGTCACTACCAGGTCCGCATCGATCATCTCATTATCTAGGCCGAGCTTGTCGAGTATGAAAGATATGCCCGGCACTATTGATGTATTAAAGAAAGACATAAATGCAAATCCGAGTCCGCCTGCCGCGCCTGCACCCTCGTCACATGCATGGTCTTTACCCGTATCACGCTTTATGACAGCTGCGTAATTGGCCAGTCCTTCGTCCATCTGCTTAACAGTCTTTTCCGTAGCGCCTTTCTGGGGACCGTATATATATGAAGCTCCCATCTCTCCGCACAGGGGATTGGTCACATCGCACATGATAGTAAAGTGGCATTCCTTAAGGACAGGAGCCATATTGCTCACATTTACCCTTGCTACCCGCAGCACATCTCTGCCGTAGATACCGGCCTTTCTGCCTTCTGAGTTGAAAAACTCTACACCCAGGGCCTCGAGCATACCCATACCACCGTCGTTTGTGGCGCTGCCGCCTATACCTATGATAAACTCACGGCATCCCTTTTTGGTGGCGTCCAGTATCATCTCGCCCACACCGTAAGTAGTTGTGTTCATCGGATTTTTGGACTTTTCCGGGAGCATGGTGATACCAGCTACATTGGCCATCTCCATGACGGCTGTCTTTACACCGCCATTATCCACTATACCGTAACAGCTCTCTGTCTTCTCTCCAAGGGGACCTGTGACAGTCACCGTCTCCTCGTGGCCCTTCATACAGCTCATCAGAGACTCTACCGTACCCTCGCCTCCGTCGGCCAGAGGGAATACCTTTATATCAGCATCCGGTTCCACATTTAATATGGCATCCTTCATAATGCTGCCTGCTTCAAGAGATGACAGACATCCTTTAAAAGAATCTGTTGCAATTACTACCTTCATAAAGCCCATGTCCTTTGAATAAAATTACACACCCTTTGATTATAACATTTTCGCTTTTATGAATAAACCTTTTTATTTTACATATTTGAATTAATTTTGCAACCCCTTTTTTTCAAATACTTGATTATAAATTTTCAAAATGATAAAATCCCTTTAGTTTAATATATGGAGGTACAGGACATGCCTTGGTGGGGTGTATTACTGATAATACTTGCGGTTGCGATAGCACTGCTCGTGGTACTTTATTTTGCGGGAAAGAAACTGCAGGCCAGACAGACTGAAGCAGAGGCCCAGATGCAGGCCAACAAACAGACCGTATCACTGCTCGTCATAGATAAAAAGAGGATGAAGATAAAAGATGCCCAGTTGCCGGCCGGTGTCATAGATCAGATACCAAAGATGCAGAGAAATCTGAAAGCTCCTCTTGCAAAGGTCAAGATAGGGCCTCAGATACTCACAATGTTTGTTGACGAAAAAATATTTGACTCACTCCCTGTAAAGAAGGAAGTAAAAGCAGAGATAAGCGGTATGTACATCATCAGTGTAAAGGGTATGCACGGTACCGTAATAAAGAAAGATGAGAAGAAAAAAGGCTTCTTTAAAAGAGCTCTTGAGAAAGCTCAGGAAAAAGCCGGTGCCACATCAGTTAAATAGATCAGCAATAAAAAAGTTCCCCCCGGGGAACTTTTTTATTTAGTCAGTTCAAGTACTGCATCGTATATCTGATCTACCGTCGTATCCCTGTCCTGCACGTCATATATATATGCATCGGCAGTCTGCTTGAATGCGTCGATGATTGCCTCCGATTCCATTGCCGGTATCATGATGTTGTAGAGTTCCTTGTTTTCCTCCATGATACTGTATCCGGAATATCCGTTACTGAGGAGCCTGTCATTTACCCGCAGGAGCTCAACTGCATTATCATTGGCCGGTACACCCTTTTCCGTACCCTGCAGGAGTATCATGTCCTGATCGTTTATAAGGAAGTTAAGGAGCTTTGCGGATTCTACGGGACTATCCGTAATGCTGCTGATGGCGTACATGGTAGCCGGCTTCATATACATACCGGTCATCGTTGCATCATCTGCCATAAAGTACGGCACAAACACAGCTGCACCTCCGCCGTTTTCTATGTACTGGCAGTAGTTGTCCGCATCGCTGATCCAGAATGCCGATCCGGCGCACTTACCTGTGCCAAGAACACTTCTGTCAAACTTATCTATCGGCATGAGGACCTTCTCATCGAGGAGTCTCTTGTAAAAGTCCAGCATCTTTCCCATACCCTCTTTATCTATATTCAGGGTCCCGTCCTCATTAAATACCGTCTCGTTGTACGTCTGCTCATAATATGCGATGAGGAGGAGCAGAAGATGTTTTTTCGGAGCACCGAGTACATAGATATCATGCTTTGACAAAACCTTTGCCACATCAAAGAGATCATCCCATGTCTTTGGATAATCAAGATCGTATTCATCAAATATGGCAGAGTCAAAACATATCACCGATGCATTGTAGGCAATGGGTATGCCGTTTAACTTACCGTTCATCGTACCAAAGCGCAGGTCTGTATCGTCAAATCCCGACAGATCGATATAGTCCGTAAGCTCATTTAGATCATAGTAACCTTCCCCGTCTGCCGAGTATGTGGTGAGCCATGCGTAATTGATCTGCATGACATCTGCCTCTGTGCATGATTCCATCCATACATTGTTTTTTCTCTCATATCCTGACCACTGACCGTATTTATAGTCAACGGCTATTTCAGGATTGTTTGCGCAGAATATATCTATGCCGTCCATAGTATATGCGTGACGGTCATCATTTCCCCACCAGGAGAACGTGATCTCCGTACGGTTCTGATTTTCATTTTTCATCGATTCATTACATCCGGTCAGCGTCATCACCAGCAGGAGTATGACTGCCATGACCCGGAGTGCCGATTTACTCTTCACTGTCTTTTTTCTCCTGATAAAATGTGTATCTGTCACGTCCCGTCTGCTTTGAAATATACAGTGCCTTATCCGCACCGTAGAATATGGTATCAAAGCCTTCACCCTCAAAGGACTTTACATATGATCCCATCGATATGGATGCATTATATTTCTCATGCTCATCCTTAAACTCTGTTGCAAACTGTTCTTTGATACCGCCAAGGATACTCTCCGTATCCTTTTCCATTACTTCCAGGGTTTTCGATTTATCCTTGAAATAAAATGCGAATTCGTCTCCGCCTATTCTTCCTATACATGTATTCTTTGGCAGGTTTCTCTTTAAAAATTCCGCAGTCTTTACTATGACCCTGTCACCGTATGCATGACCTTCCGTATCATTGATATTCTTGAAGTGGTCCATATCAATGATCGTAAATGATATGCTGCTGCCTTTCTGAAGTGTCATTAAATCTCTTGTCACAATCTCCTCAAATGCCTTTTTATTGTAGAGTCCCGTGAGTCCGTCTGTGGCAGCCTTGGTCTCAAGATCTGAGACGAGCTTGTCTATAGGCCTTGTCAGTCTGCCAAATGAGAGGACGCCGACTACTATCACGGCGACTATGAGAAATGCTGTGATAAATGTCGTATAATTTCTGAGCTCACTTATGTCGGAGAGGATATCGGCAGTCGATACTGTACATACGACTCGCCATCCGTTTCCGCATGTATCTACATTAATGAGGTATTCCTCATCGGATATCGACAGCTGCCTGCTGTCTCCTATAACCGACGAGATAGCTCCCGGCAGATATGATCCCGACTCCTCTTTGTCGGATGAGTACAGGATCCTGTATGAATCATCGACGAGTCTGATCTTCATGCCGTCAAACTGCTCCGAGAGGTTAAATACATTAGCCAGTTCCCTGCTATATATAGAGGTTACAAGTACGGCATTGTCATTTAGTTTTTTGACATAATATAATCTGTCATAATCATCGGAATCAGCAAAAAACCATCCGCTGCTGGTCTTCTCATTTGTAATCTGGGATACGAATGTATCATACATATTTTCGGAAAACATCAGCTTAGTATTATTCGATATCCATCCCTTGGCATAATCATCCGAATATATGACGCCAAAGTCCGAGAAATTTTCCATGATACCGATATCGACTATACGGTCGCTGATACCGTTCTCAAACTGAAGCTTTGTATACTCATCGATGGACGGGTCCGTCTCGTCGTATTTATAATATGCTTCATCCGAAAACATCAACGCGGAGATCTGCTCCACTTTTGAAAAATATGTATCGATGTTAATCTGGAGCTGGGAGCTGTTTGCGGCTATCAGTTCCATTGCGTTTTTCCTGATTGCGTACGAGGATCTCTCAAGGATCATAAATGCCAATATGATAGTGACGAGGATTACCATCGTGACAAATACGAGCAGTACATTTATATGATTTTTCTTAAGGCTCTGTTCTTCGGCCCTTTTACTGTTTAATTCCATTCCCTTTTTTAACTCTGCTTTAATATTATCTCCATCCGGCAGTCTGCTACCGGACCGTTATCGTAGGACATCATATATTCAAGAGATACCACTGTGCCGGAATCATTTTCGGCAATATCCATATATGTAGTGGTAAATCTCAAATGAAACGTACCGTAAGGCGTTTTGTAGTTTGTCCTTGTCTCACTGCCTGCCTTAAATACCATCACGGATTTCTTTTCTCCGGAGCATTCTCTCTCAAGGCGCCCCCTGCTTATCTTAAGGAGATTCTTCGTGACCTTTTTATCATCAGGGTCCGTCTCCTCGTACATGACATAGGTGATATCCCCGATCTTTTTCATGACACCTTCATACTCTTCCTCGGTCTTTTCGTCTTCATACGTTTCGGTATCATGTCTGAAAGTCTTAAATATTATCTTTATATTATCTGCACGGCTGCCACTCATCTGATGATTCCCGTCGCCTTTACAAATACATCCGGGTAGATATCTTTTAAACCCTTTTCCGCTGACATGGCTTCCTCTTTATTTTTAAAGAGACCAAATACGGTAGGACCGGATCCGCTCATAAGTGATCCCGATGCACCAAGGTCCATCATGGATTTTTTAAGCTGATTAATTATATCATATTCCGAGCATGTCACAGACTCAAGGACATTTCCCATACCGGCCACGATATCATCCATACTGCCAGCCATTATACCCTTTATCACCCTGTCCATATCGGGATGAGTCACTTCCTGCCACTTAAGTGTTTTGTATACATGTACTGTTGATACATTTATCGGAGGTTTTGCTATCAGGGTATACATCTCTGTCCTGTTGTCGAGTTCTCTTAATTTCTCTCCTATACCCTCTGCGATGGCGCATCCACCCTGGATGCAAAACGGTATATCGGCACCTATCTTTACACCTGTATCTATCATGTCCTGCATCGTGAGATCCAGGTCAAATATCTTGTTCATACCGATTATAACGGCTGCTCCGTCAGTGCTGCCTCCTGCCATACCTGCGGCAACAGGTATATTTTTATTTAAGTTTATATTTACTCCCTCTTTGATACCGTATGTCTCTGTCATAAGCTTTGCCGCTTTTACCGCAAGGTTTGTATCATCTGACGGTACGTCCGGACTGTCGCATGTAAAGTCTATGCCTTTTTCCGCTCTCTCAATGGTTATGACATCATAGAGATCCACCTGCTGCATGACAGTCTTTAGGAGGTGATATCCGTTATCGGTCTTGCCTGTGACATCGAGTCCTATATTTATCTTTGCGTATGCCTTTAAAGTGCACGAATCCATTTCTCCTTTAAAGTGCACGAATCCATTTCTCGTCTCCTCTTACCTTTATTATCTCTGTCATAAACATATCGATGGCAGCCGGTCTCTTATCATAGAGAGCCACAAGGCTTATGTCTTTTGTGTATCGTATATTTACATCATGATTACCGATAAAGCTCTTGATCACCTTATCGAGTTCTTCATTGGCATGGTCGTTGTCAAATCTGTCAATAAAGAATATGTCATATGACTTTTCCTTATTCTCCATGAGCTTGATGATGTAGCAGAGCATCCTGATATGATTGGGATTGAGGACATCGACATCTTCATGTATATCTGCCTGAAGTTTTGCCTCCAGCACTGCTGATTTCCTGATGTTGCCGTTTTTGTCTGTAGAGAGTCCCTCTATCGTACCTACTCTCATCTCTCCTCTCTCGATGAGGTCTATAAATATATTTGTGAGAGCAGGATCAAACTGGGTACCGGAGCATCTCCTTAGCTCCGCCAGCACTTCCTCGTCGGTCAGTCTCTTTCTGTATATACGGTTTGATGTCATGGCATCGTACGAATCGGCCAATGCCAGTATCCTGGCCACAAGTGGTATATCTGTATCAGACAGTCCGTCAGGATATCCGTTGCCGTCAAATCTCTCATGATGATTTCTGATACCCTCAAGGAGTCCCTCTATCTCATTGCCCATTGAACTCATTATCTCGTATCCGATCTCGGGATGCTTCTTCATCAGGCTGAATTCTTCATCATTTAATTTACCTGCTTTATTGAGGACGCTCTCGGCTACGCCTATCTTGCCGATATCATGGACCAGTCCTATATAATGGACTCTTAAAATATCATCTTCACTGAGGTCATAGTCTGCAGCCATCTCCCTGGCAAGTCTCATGGCATAGTAGCCTACACGCTCCGAATGGCCTCCCGTATACTCGTCACTGGCATCGATGGAATTTGCGATGATCTCGATGGTATTGATCATGCTGGCCGTATGACGTCGCTCCCTTTTCTCGGAGGCGATCCTCTCATCATACATAACCTGCATGATGGTTGTGATCATGAGGATGATGAGGCCTATGGATATCCATGTACCCATCTGGTGAAATTCCGTTGTGTAAAATCCGATGAGTTCCCCGGATGACATGATCAGAAAGAAGATCATACCTATAAGGGTGATACGGTACTCCCCACTCTTACCGTTCTTTACGTCAGTGACTATATTAACGATAGCCATGAGGATTCCCACCACCATCCAGATATGTGAGAAAACCAGTGTGTCATACATCTCCGCCACACCGAAAGCATTTAATATGATATTTATAAACAGCTGGAGCAGCTGGACGCCCTCCATCACAAGATAACGCTTATGATAATTGCGATGCTGAACCTCATCAAAGAACATGCATCCGAATACTACGATGAGCTCGACCGCAAAATATGCAAAAAATCTGGCGAGAGACGGTCTGCAGAAAACAACCTGACGGATCTTTGTCTCGCTGATTATCCACATACCTATATTTATCATCAACAGTCCGAGATTTCTCGAGGCATCAACACGGTACGACCTGCCAAGAAACAGGCATCCGACAACCAGCATCATACCGAGGAGCAGTACGAAAGATGCGGCTATATTAACCATGACACCATGTTTTATCGTATCCTTCCAGGGATTCAGTCCGTATCCGTAGGTTACTCTGTCCAGGGCCCTGTGAGCTTTCAGCTCTACTTTTATGCGGATAGTTTTACCGGCGTCGCTGCTGTTTAAATTGATCGCAATATAACCGCTGGGATTGTATTTCGGGTTGCCATTTAACATATCAGATGTATATTTTGCCCTGAGTTCTCCACCTATGTAAATATACATATTTGAAAGTGAAGTTCTGGTGAGCAGAGTCATGCCGTCCGTGATATTATCCGGCAGGACATTTGTTATATCAAGCTGATTACCGTACGATTCATCCGGTGAAAAAGGGAGTGTTATCTTCTCATCAGATTTATCGCTTGTAAGGAGCCAGCCATCATTAAAATCAAACGTCTCATAAGTTCCGATAGGCGGTTCTCCGGAGATATTGTTCTTATCAAAGGCGGCAATCATCATCATCATGAATACTACCGCCAGCATAAAGAGCGCCAGTATCCTGATCATGTCCTCCGTGATTTTTATTATATTGTTTCTCTTATCAACACTCATTATTACCGGCCTTTACCCTGTTGTTTTACGGACGATGTTTGTCATGTCATATACTCTTATGACATATCCGATATGTCTGTTCCGACCGGAATACAGAAATCCGATCTGGTATCTGTATGTACTGCCTTTATATGAAAACGTGCTGTCCTCTATTTTTTCATGATCGTTTTCTTTAACATATTCCATTAAAGGCTGACGCAGAAAAGTATTAAACCTGCCTCCGTTTCCGGGTATCTTTTCCTCAAGCTCCCATTCGTTTAATTCGGGAAACAGATCTGTAGCATATACATTGCATCCCATAAACAGAAGATCCTGATTAAAAATCATATATCCTGTCTTTTGAATTATATCATCTATATTACTGTGGATATTGTCGATTGAATAATCGGTTATCTTTCGAAGTGGAGCGATCATGACAACAAGACCGAATATCATACCCATCGGCAACAGTTCTATCTGGAGATGGGCTATTCTCTCTACCATGTAGAGGCCCATTATCACCGCCATCGATAACAGTATGATCTGGACATTGATACGGCTGACAACACTTTTTTTGTTGAGTGAAAAGAATGCCAGAATAAGCGTGGCCAGCAAATAAAGGATCATTGAAATGAGATATACGGTATGAAGAGGTCCGTAAACCTTTGTCAGGTATGCTCCGTGAGTACCTTTGTTGTATTCCACAGACTGATAGAATACTCCGAGCTGACCGGCGGTGAGTACTGCCATGTAAAGCAGACCCTGAACCGAATGCATAATGCATTTTGCAAATCCGGGTATATGAACCCTGCATATATTGGATACGATCAGAAAGATAAGCATGGGACCGAATATACCGGCCAGATATGACACCTTGGTGGCCAGTATGGCTTCGTTCAGATCTGCCGATGCTGCGATTGCATAATATCCGCCGTTGCTCACGAGGATAATAGTCAGGAGTAACACAAAAGTACTGCTTGGCTTTTTCTCAAAAGACAAGACATATATGAGCATCGCGAATGTTATGCAGAAACAGATCAGATAAATCATCAATATCCCCCGTATACTTTAATATCTTATGACGCGACGTCCTCCATCTGAGCTGTATAGAGTCTGTAATATGCTCCTTTTTTTCTCATGAGCTCCTCATGGGTACCCTGCTCAAGGATGCCACCGCCTTCTATATACATTATTTTATCACATCCTGTCACGGTTGATAATCTGTGGGCGATAATAAAGCTGGTACGGCCTTTAAGCATGGCATTTAATCCTGTCTGGAGAGCTTTCTCCGTACGGACATCTATGCTGGATGTAGCCTCGTCAAGGACCAGGATGGCCGGGTCGGAGAGCAGAGTCCTGGCAAAGGATATAAGCTGTTTCTGGCCCTGGGAGAGGGTCGAGCCTCTTTCCTTGACTACAGTATCATAACCGTCAGACATACCTTGTATGAAATCATCGGCACAGACTGTCTTTGATGCATTTCTTATCTCTTCATCGGTGGCATTTAATCTGCCGTACCTGATATTGTCTGCTATGGATCCGGAGAATATAAAGCTGTCCTGGAGCATGATGCCCATCTGGGATCTTAATGATTCCAGGGTTACCTTTGAGATATCCTGACCGTCTATATATATGGCTCCGCTGTCGAGATTGTAAAATCTTGAGATGAGACTGACGATCGTACTCTTGCCGGCACCGGTAGGTCCTACCAGGGCTATGCTCTCGCCGGGCTTTACGGTAAATGATACATCGTGGAGTATCTCCTTGCCCCTCTCATATGAAAAGGTCACATGATCAAATACGACCTCTCCTGACTTTTCCCCTCTCTCACGGGCTGCTCTTAAATCCTTCATGGGCACTGCATCCGGAGCATCGTCTATGAGTACGGGTTCATCCATCGTCTCAAATATACGCTCAAGGTTTGCCACATTATTAATGAAGTTGTTAAAAATATTGCCAAGGTTCATGATAGGCTGCCAGAACTGGGATGCATATGAGGAGACAGCCACAATGGTACCGAGGGATTCATTACCCTGACCGAATATCAAAAGGCCGAATAAAAATATGGCAGCCCTTACAAATACGGATATGGTATCAATGCCCGGCCATATCATGTTGCTGTAGCTGACCGCCTGCATCCATGTATCCCTGCAGTCTTCAGACAGATCCCTGAATATAACAGCGTTCTCATCTTCCCTTGCAAATATCTGGGTGATCCTGGCGCCCACGATATTTTCCTGAAGGTACGCATTTAAGTTTGAATTTTTGTTTGATACATGCTGCCATGATACTCTCTGCCTGCCTTTTATCCAAAACATAAATACGGCAAGTACGGGTACACCTGCCATGACAACCAGCGATAGCTTTACATCAACCATAAACATAAATATGACGATAAATATGAGGTTCATGATCTCAAGTATCATATTTATGAGACCGTTGCTCAGCATATCTGATACGGAGTTTACATAGTTGACTACCCTTATCAGGATCTTGCCGTGGGGTCTGTCGTCGTAATACTGAAACGGCAGCTTTTGCAGATGGGCAAAGAGGTCCCCTCTGATGTCATATATTATCTTCTGGCTGACCCTGGCCATGACTCTCGATCTGACAGTTGAAAATATGACACTGACAATAAATGCAAGGAGCAGGAGACCTACCAGGATATAGAGCTGGTTTGTATCCTTTGCCGGTATGGCCTCATCGAGAGCCTGCTTTGTTATAAAAGGTGCCACCAGTCCCGTGATGCCGGCGAGGGCTGATAAAAACAATGCGACGGCCATGGCCTTTGAATATTTCCTTATATATGAAGAAGCCCTGATAATATGCTTTATGTCAAAAGGCTCTTCCAAAAATTCATCTTCTTTATATGTATTTCGCTTCATACTGCCTCACCTCCCATCTGAAGGTTTACAAGGTCTGCGTAGTAACCGCCCTTTTTGATCAGCTCCTCATGGGTGCCCCGCTCCGTAATCTCACCGTGCTGCATGATAAGTATCTGATCTGCCTCTTTTGTCGTAGAGATACGCTGGGCAATTATTATCTTGGTACACTCAAAATCAAGCTCCTTAAGGCTCTGCTGGATATGCTTTTCCGTCTCTAAATCCACAGCCGATGTGGTATCGTCGAGGATGAGTATGGACGGTCTCACAGCCAGGGCTCTCGCAAGGGATATCCTCTGCTTCTGGCCTCCAGAAAGACCTACGCCTCTCTCGCCTACTATAGTCTCGTAGCCTTCCGGCATCCTGGCGATAAAGTCGTCTGCCGATGCATATCTGGCAAAACGTACTACCTGCTCACGCTTTATGGAGCTGTCGCCGTATGCGATATTGCCGTCTATGGAATCGGAGTAAAGGAGGACCTCCTGGGTAGCCAGTCC
>CADBFE010000016.1 GCA_902793845.1 uncultured Lachnospiraceae bacterium
ATTTGATCTAATTGCCAGATATACAAATCAGAGAGTGATATACGAAGAAAAAGAAAATATAAGGACTGCAGAAGGAGGATTCGATATGTTTAAAGCCATGGAAGAATGGGCCGCCGACGAAAGAGCCGAAGGAAAGGCCGAAATAGTAGAAAATATGCTTAAAAATAAGAAAACAATAGAAGAAATTGTTGATTTTTGCAATCTCCCGGAAGACTTCGTCAGAGAGGTTGAAAAGAGAATGCACGTAACAGTGTAGAAAATTGTAAGCTTAACTCAGGCATGCGAGAAATCGCATGCCTTTTTTATTTTATGTTATATCTGAAAATTTAAGATGGCGAACGAGGATTTAGTTTTCCGAAATCTCCTGATTCATCGATGAAAATACTTATTTCGCTCATAAGCTCTCAAAAATAAAAAAGGTGTGGGACACCCACAGTTGGACCCGGGTCTTACGACCAGCCCAAGTAGTGACACGCACTACCCTAGTACAAGTATCTTAACACAAACAATTAGTAAAAACTATGATGTGAAATGTAAAATATAATTACAAAGTATTTTTCTTACTGCTTAATCATTCCACCGTTTAATAGTTAGAAAAAAATGTGCTGAAAAAGTGGCGCCGGTTTCCGGTGCCTGTTGGTGGACCAAGACCTTGTGGTCAGCCCTAATCAGTATACCGATTTAAGTTATATTTTACATTAAAATTTGCGCTACGGTATTGTACTAATAATTCAATGACAAAATGCAATGTATCAGGTAAACTGAAATGGGAGGATGTGGCATATGAATAATTACCTGCAAAACAAGATTTGTCCGGCAATTAACTCAAAAGCAACCGGTCAGAATATTAAAAATTTAATGAGAGCCAGAGGACTTGCCGTAAAGGATGTTCAGGAATATTTGAAACT
The DNA here is from genome assembly GCA_902793845.1 of uncultured Lachnospiraceae bacterium. Classification (GTDB taxonomy): domain Bacteria; phylum Bacillota; class Clostridia; order Lachnospirales; family Lachnospiraceae; genus NK4A136. The sequence continues at coordinate 909 of CADBFE010000016.1, forward strand.
TGCCAGTCCTCAAAGTATATATCATTGGTTCGAGGGACGGAGCGTGCCCAGTGTTGATAATGTTTATGCATTAAGCCGACTTTTAAATGTATCGATGGATGCGATTATTTGTGGCGATTGGGAGTACAAGAACAATCCTCTTCCTGACTTGATGTGCGAACGGCTTAAATTTTATATTGAAAGATTTATTGCGTAATCATCTTATGATGAAAATTTGAGGATATTTCTTTAAGGTAATCAAACCTTTTCTTGCTTATATTTATGTCAGCGATTTTGTTGGCCACATCCCAGTCATAACCGTATGACAGTACATACTCGAAAAGTGAACAGAAATAAGAAATGTAGTTTATGAAAATAAGCCGGAATAAGTCTGAACTTCGAAAATTTTCCGAAACAGGGTGAATATCGGCGAATGATTTACAATATTTTTCATAATTACGATTTGCTATGTTTTCATAATAATCATTTTGATCGTTATAGATGAGATATTGTACAAATAAATAGTTTTCTCTAAATATTGTATATATTAAAAATTTGATATCATTGTCTGTTTTTATACAGGGTAATTTTTCCTTAATACGATAAGCTGAAATGAATGCATGATGATATGCTTCAAACTTGTAGCAACAATCGGCGAGATTACTGATTTCATCTTTATCTACTGATGCCCAGTTCGCTAAATCATCACTTGATATAAAAGAGTATCCGGAAGGGCTCTTTTGCTCCTTTTGGATAATATCTATCATCAAAAGATATTTTCCTATTTCCCGTTGCTTTTGTATTTCTTCATTATCCATACTTATGAACCTTCCTTATATCTAATAATTTATAGTAGCATGCAGATTAAGGAATGGCTTTGAATTACTAATTCAATGACAGCGAGACGTACTAATAATAAAATTTAAATATCTGTATTCAAAATGATTTATTAGGGAGTCGCTATTGTTTTGATATTAATTGGTGATGCCATGATGGATGAATTTTTAGAAAAATTGAACATTGTTGATTTTATCTCGAAGCAGGACGATTTTTTAGAAGATGCCTGTTATTTCAAAGAAAATGAAAAATATTAATTATTTTATGAACAGACGATATAAACTTGAAATAGTACCTGACTTGGAGGAAGGTGGATTTGTAGCATATTATCCGGAACTTCCAGGATGCATTACTTGTTCAGATGAGTGATTAAGAACGCAGAGGATGCAAAACGAGAATGGATTCAAACGGCACTTGATGACGGAAGAAATATTTGAAAAGTGGTGGGCGTGAAAGGTATGTTAAAGGAATATGATATTGATAAATTAAATCCTAGAAGGACTTCGTATGCCAAAGAGTTACAGCAGCAGAAAAGCATAAAATATTGTTTGGAGTGTTTCGATATGAACGATTGGGACAAACTAAGAGAAAAATTAAATCTGTCTGAGGAAGAATAGATGAGGAAAAAGAAAAAATAAGGACTGCAGAAGGAGAATACGATATGTTTGAGGCTATGGAAGAATGGGCCGCCGACGAAAGAGCCGAGGGAAGGGCCGAGGGAAGAACTGAGGAAAGAACTGAAATAGTAGAAAATATGCTTAAAAAGAAGAAAACAATAGAAGAAATTGTTGATTTTTGCAATCTCCCGGAGGACTTCGTCAGAGAGGTTGAAAAGAGAATGCACGTAACAGTGTAGAAAAGTGTAAGCTTAACTCAGGGGCTGTGAAATAATCAGCTCATGAAAAAAAGAGAAGTAATAGCTGGAAACAGCCGATTACTTCTCTTTTTTCATGGTAAAATATTACCATGATCAAATTCTTATAATACACTAAATCAAGGCGTTTTACCATTTTTTATTTCAGATTGCTTGGATATCTGTGATCCGGTTTTTACTTTTGACGAACTCGTGGGAGGTATGAATCTTGAGAAGTATCTGAAAAGTGTGCCAGAGCATAAGCTTGGCAGAATCAGATATAATCCAGTCAAAATGTTGAAAACCGTACTATTCGGTTTTATGAGTGAAGGATATATTTCACTAAGAGGACTTCAAGAAAACTGTAGGGTTAACATTCGATTTATGTATCTTATGGACAGGGAAACTCCTTCTTACAGAACCTTCAGCTATTTCATAAACGATGTGTTAAAGGATTCAATAGAGAATATCTTCAATGATATTAATCAAGAAATATTCAGCAGGCATAAAGTTGACTTGAATCATCTTTATATTGATGGTTCGAAGTTTGAAGCTAATGCTAACAAATATACTTGGGTATGGAAGAAGGCCACGGAAAAATCCCGTTACCGTCTTTTTGAAAAGATTACTGAATTACTGCAAGAAATCAACAGCGATCTTCAGTGGAGCGGAATCAAGATTGAGACTAATACAGAGTACATGCCTGAATATATGCGCCAGATAACAGAACGGTTTTCTGAGATATGGAAGCTTGATACTTCAACTTTTGTTTCAGGAAAAGGATATAGAAAAACCGTCCAGCAGAGACAGTACGAAAAGCTTGTAGAGTACACAACAAAACTCAATGAATATGTCACAAAAATCAGCATCTGCGGAGAAAACAGAAACAGCTATTCAAAGACAGATCCTTCTGCTACATTCATGAGAATAAAGACAGACTACATGGGAAACGACCAGCTTCTTCCCGCATACAACGTTCAGATTGGTGTAGCTGATGAATACATAGCAGTTGTTGATGTTAATCAGTACAGATCTGACATGGACTGCTTCATACCGTTGATGAATAAGTATTATGAAACATATGGCTTTTATCCAAAATATCCTGTGGCTGATGCTGGATATGGCTCGTTCAATAATTATATCTTTTGCGAGCAAAAAGGCATGGAAAAGTACATAAAGTTCACAATGTTTAAAAAAGAGACGACCGATAAGAAATATCACAACGATCCATTCAGAGCTGTTAATTTTGAGATCGGTGATGATGGGAAAATGCGTTGTCCTAATGGGAAGAGCTTCAACTTTCTATACAGGCAGCATGTAAAAGGAAACCAGTATGGCCGGCAAGAAGAAGTCTATCAGTGTGAAGACTGCAGTGGTTGTCCCTATGCATCGAAGTGTAAGAAAACAGATAAAAACAAGACCGTAAGAATAAACGAAGAACTGACCGCTATGCATCAGGAGGTTATAAAAAATCTTGAAAGCATCCAGGGAGCACTCCTTATAATGAACAGATCCATTCAAGCGGAAGGTACTTTCGGAATCATAAAAAAAAATCGTTGGTATAAAAGAATAGTCCGAAAAGGAATAGAATCCGTAAAACTTGAGGTTCTTTTGGTTTCAATAGGTCATAACTTATATAAATATCACAATAAAAAGATGCGTCTCCAAGAAGTTGCCTAATCAAAAAAGTTTGTAGTTTTTGGGGAAAGGGGCATTATACTCTATTTTTGCCAGAAACAGCATACCTCACAAAAAATGATATAAAAAGGGAGCTGGAAAAAATGATTATCTCATTTTTCACAGCCCCTTTTGGAAAAAATGATTATCTCATTTTTCACAGCCCCTTTTTTATATATTTGAATCATTGGCCTTAAAAGCTGTACTCCCACCAATATGGTGGGAGTAAATGAAAGGGGTATATGTTAGCATAATTACAGATTAATAAACGATATATATTTTTTAAAAGGAGGATAGTTATGGAACAAACGGAAAAAAATAAAAAGATACCGATAATCCCTTTGGTTGTATGCGGTCTGCTTGTCATTGGCACAATCATATTTTTGATATGGTTTAACAGTCCTTTTCAGGTAATTAAGCGGGCAATAGAGAAAAACGATATAGCTACGGTTTCTGAAAATTATTATAAACTGGAAGAGTCGGAGGAACGAAAGTATGTCAAAAAAGAGATGATGTCTTTCATAGAGGCGCAGAATGAGCAGTTTATTGCAGGTACGCTGGACTATGATTCTTACTCGTATTATTTAGAAAGTCTTGGAAAGGAAATACTCGAAAAGGATGATGAATTCCAAAAGATAAAAAATAATGCAGAGATATTAAATGAATCCCGGATCAATTATCAGAAAGCTACAGAATTATTTGAAGCAGGCGATTATGCAGGAGCGATTGAGTATTATGATCTTGTGAATGAGATAGATCAAAATTATGAAACGGCAAGGTCCCAGCTTGTATTATCAAAAGAGATGCAGCTGGTAGGCACATGGAAGGTGCGCGGAGACCTTGGACCACTGATGGCGGACGGAGAAGAAAATTTTTATGGATGTAGTTTTCCGGTTGATTTATTGATTACATTTAATGATGATGGCACAGGGACGGTTGATATTGATACAACAATTATTACAGATAATGAGAGGGATAAGTTTTGGGAAAAAGTAGCAGACAATACATATTACTATTATTGGTCGAATTTCTTTAAAAAAGGATACAATCTTGAGGATATAATATCTGCGTCCGGTTATGATTCATTTGCAGATTTTTTAAGAGGTGAAACAGATCTGGAATCATCTGTTGACCAAGTGGTTTCCGATATGAGAATAACTATGAAAGGTGTAGATTTTACATATTATTATGATGAAAAATTGATAATTGATTACGATGTCAATGGAAAAGAGTCAATAATTAAATATGAGTATTCAATAGATGAGGACACAAACAATCTAAATCTGGTAAGCCAGTCAGAAGGAGACATTTTTACAATATTAAGTATTAAAATACCGTGTGTTTTAAACAAGGCAGAATAGAAACTACATATAAATTAAATTAAAATATTACATTTTTAAGGCATGGGAGAAATCTCGTGCCTTTTTAATTCCCTGCCGAGTTTTACTTTACTAAGAAACTAAATCATGATACTCTCTATGTATCAGTTCAAAAGAACCTGTGCGAGATCTCGCAAGGTGTCCCCATTACTTTTGAAAACCGATAGTTTATTTTTGCGTGCAGAAACGGAAGGTGATGCCTATGAGGGAATAAGTTACTTGTAGCAAAATCAGGATACGATTATAATAAAAGGAGGATAGTATGCCAATAAAAGCAAAAGAAAAGGGGCATTAAAGAGTCAGGAAAACAATTAAAGAATTATGTCTTATGGATGATGATTTCATGACTGAATGCAAATACCGAGCTTGGGAAATTGGTACATGATTTTAAGTGTAAAAATGCTGAAGATATGTTTTTTAGTCAGCTAGCGGATAAGGTTCGGTATTTTAAGGAAACCGAGAAAGGAGTAAGCACTATGAGCGGAATACTTAAAGAAATGAGAGAAGAAGCGTATGCAGAGGGCCGGTCAGAAGGAAAATCAGAGGGACAGACCATAATAGTAGAAAATATGTTAAAAAAAGATAAAACAATAAATGAAATTGTTGATCTGTGTAATCTCCCAGAAGATTTTGTCAGGGAAGTCGAAAAGAAAATGCGTGTAACAATGTAAAACATAATATATGTTAATTCAAGGCATTGTCTAAAGCAGTTAATCTATAAGATTGACTGCTTTTTATATTGGAAAAGCAAGCAGTAGCAGGGTGATGTATTTTGATTGCACATTCCCACCAATATGGTGGGAGTGGACTCATAAACTGAAAAGTACAATGATATAGCAGATGATGAGTAATCTTTTGAAAAGTTACATATTGTAACGAAAAAGTAACCTGCTTATCATGAAATGGAACCGGTTCACAGAGCATAAACAATCATATTTTGGGAGGACAAAAAATGAATGGATTAAAGTTTTTCAGAAATTATTGTTATGTCAGTACAAATGATCTAGCAGAGAAACTTGGTGTATCAAGAAATCTCGTGACCATGTGGGAGAACGGTCAGAAGGAGCTCCCTGATAAGAGGGCCGATGAAATAGCAGCAATCTTTGGGATTGATAAAAAATACCTGTATGAGATCGAAGAAGAAGACATACTTCATTACGTAGAATTCTGCGAGAGATTCTACAACAAGGAAGAAGATTCATATAAGGTCACAAGGGGAGACGATACCAACGTGTCTCATATTATAAATAAATCCTTCATATTTTGCTGTAAACAGAAAAATATGAAGTTTTTTTTTCTGAAATGGTCCTGTTTGAAAATACGTGGGTACATTATCATAAGAATATAAATAAAGAACGAATCGTAAGGGACAATGAGGACGGATTTAGAGTCTTAAAAACAGTGAGATATTCCCTTAGACGAATCGAATAAATTAGGAAAGGAGGATAAATAACAATCATTTAGAACGTTAAATTTTCATTTTGTGAAAGGAGATTAAATTATGAGTTGGAGACTTCGTTTATATTTTTCAGATGGTGAAACAGTAGATTATTATGATTTGGCTTCCAAAGCAGATGCAAAAAGAGAGTATTATGATGCTTGCGATGGATGGAGTGCAGGAAGAGGTGAATGTAACTCAGATATTTATGTTGAGGACTATGAAATCTGGAAAGAATAATAATTTATTATAAAAATCCAGTGTTCTACTTGTGGTATTAGGTAAAAGCAGAATATTCTTTAGTTTTGGCGTACATTGATAATAAAATTTGGAGAATAAAATGAAAAAAACAAAATATTACGGTAATCTTAAACTTGTCGGCGTTAAGAAAGATAATGGCAAAGAAAAAGTAATAGACTATTTTATTATCACAGAAAGGAATGAAAGGTTTTATGCATTTTCGAAAGCTTACACTCATAAAACATATAATATGTGTAAAGCAGGAATTAGAATCGAAGATCTTAAAACCAAGAAAACAAAGGACTTTGGCGTGAGCAGGCTTGTTAAGTATACAAATTATATGATGAATTATCTAATTGAATACTACGAACTAAATGTTGCCTAGAAAGCCAATGTAGATTTAAATGTAACTTGAATAGGTGAAAGCCCAACATATGAAAATATGATGGGCTTTTATAGTATATTTTTTACTTTTTAATATATTATTGTACGGTGAAAAAGATCCTTTATTGTGTTACGCTATAGTAAAATAAAAAAATAACTTTGTTTGGAAGGTGTAAAAGGGAACATGAGTGATTATTATTGTACAAATTGTGGTGCGGATCTTGAACTTCAATGGGGGTTTGACCCCGATGGAGATTATTGGACATGCACGGAATGTGGGAAGTTTTTGACAAATCCTGGTGAGGATTTTTACGAGGGTGAGCGATTTGAAGAAGTTGCTTGGGTTTGTGATTGTTGTGGCGCATTATTGAATAAACAAATTGGATTTTCGGATTATTATGATACCTGGATTTGTTCAGAATGTGGATATTCTAATGATATTTCCGAGGATAATATTTATGGTTCTGAGGCAGAGTATCAAGCAAGCAGATATGACGACGATTACGATGATGACGACGATGACGACGACGATTACGATGATGACGACGATGACGACGACGATTACGATGATGACGACGATGACGACGACGATTACGATGATGACGACGATGATTACGATGATGACGACGATTACGAAGATGATGACGATGACGACAATGATTACGAAGATGATGACGATGACGACGATGATTACGAAGATGATGACGACTATATTAAACAATACAATGATGAAGATGTAGAAATAATACATAATGGAAGAAAATTAACGAGACAAGAGGCTGAAGAGATGGCGTCATATATGGAAAAGACTATGACGGGTGCATTTAAGGTATTTTCGGAAAATCCTTTTTTTAATGGTGTAAATAATAAAACTAATAATTCATATAGTAAATCACAAGTAAAGAATAGTAATACTTCAACACATAATAATTCAGAGAATTATAAAAAAACACCAGAGGAATTAAAAAACGAATCACGGTTGGTTTTATTCTTTTTTGTATTTATATGTATAGCTTTTCTTGGGTGTTGGTTTTATTGGCGAATTAAATATGAAATTGGAATTGAAGCCGGAATGTCTGCGAAGAAGATTATTGGTATGAATTATGAGGAAGTAGTTGAAGAATTGTCGGAATCAGGATTTGAAGATATTAACTGTGAACCAATATATGATTTAAGCATTAAGGACATTGAACTTGAATACACTGTTGCAAAAATTACAATAGATGGGGAAAAGGGGTTCAAAGCAACAGATAGATTTCATTATGATTCCGATATTATAATTGAATATCATGCAGTAAAAGATGTAGCATTGCCTATTTCTTCGGATAAAACTCAGAAAATGAATTATGAAGAACTCGTTTCGATTTATAAAAACGCCGGTTTTGTGAATATAGTTGTTGTGCCACAAAATGACTTGATAACGGGCTGGATCACCAAGGATGGATCGGTCGAGTCTGTAACTGTTGATGGAAATGCGGAGTTCTCTGCAGGTGATTGTTATCGCCCGGATGTAGCAATCGAAATCATGTATCATACATTTTAATTTTATATATAATAAACAGAACTGTGACCAAATAAGAAAGAAATTCATTGTACTGTAATCTCGCTTAGGTTTTGGGGAGAAATGATAAAATGCAAATGTTACATCTTGTATCCTCTGTGTAACCCGCGTATTGTGTTATCAGAACCGGTTCAGTAGCATAAACAAACATCTGAATACTAAGGAGAAAACAAAATGAATGGACTTAAATTTTTCAGAAACTATTGTTATGTCAGCACAAATGAACTCGCAGAGAAACTGGGTGTTTCCAGAGCGTTAATAACGATGTGGGAGAACGGACAGAAGGAATTGCCAGAAAAAAGAGCTGAGGAAATCGCAGAAATTTTTGGAATAGAAAAGCAATATCTATATGAAATTGAGGAAGAAGATGTATTTCATTACGTAGAGTTTTGCGAGAGATTCTACAATAAAGAAAAAGATGCCTATAAAGTAACTAGAGGCGATGATTGGGAAGCAAGATGTCTTGTTTCGTTTGATAAAGACTATGATGTATTCCAAATGGAAGCTGAGACAAGGAAAGAAACTAATGAGTTTCTTGAGAAAATGAGGAATATATTAACCAAACCAGCAGAATTTGGTAAAGTATCAGATATATATTTAAATAGACATAAACTTGATGTATTAAGACCTCTTCTTCATGTTTTAGAAAAAGCATATAATGGAAATCAGACTGAGAAATCTTTTTTGGAAGTTATAGTGGATCAACTTTGTCGAGTATACAATGTTGAAAACGAGAATAAACTCGGTAAATTCAAAAGAGAGGTTTCAGAAGAAATGGAAAATCTTACTGTTGATTATTTACAAAAGGTAAGCATTGCGGCTGTAAAAGAATGCAGATTGGATATAAGAAAAATGTATGAAGGGGAAGAGATGGAAAGAAAGATAAAACAAATAGCAGATGAAGAATTAAAAGCCTTCGAAAAGTAGTATAATGATACCAAAACAAAAGTTTGGCTTTAGGAGGATGGATGATGCCAAAAGTATCGAACAAAGAAAATAAAAACATATATTTTAAATGTCGTGAGGATTTAGGGTTAACTCGCGATAAGGCAAGTGAACTACTTGAAACTATGGCTCCGGAAAGAATAGAAAAAATAGAAAATGAGAGATGTGAGCCTCATCCGGATGAAGTGCTTCTCATGGCAGAAAAATATAAAGCTCCGGAATTATGCAACTATTATTGTGCAAATCAGTGCCCTATCGGACAGCAGTATGTTCCTGAAGTTAAAATAGATAATTTATCGAGCATTGTACTTAAAATGATTTCTTCATTGAATTCAGTGCAGGAAGGTCAGAGAAAACTGATTGATATTACTGCAGATGGGCACATCCAGGATGATGAAATTGAATCATTTGTTATGATTCAAAATGAGCTGGAAAAAATATCCATCACCATTGAATCGTTGCAATTATGGTCAGAGCAGATGCTTGCCAATGGAAATATAAATATGAAATTGTATGAAAAGGCAAAAGAAAAATTAAATAAATAACGATAATACGTTCGAAAGACCCCTTGCTTGAAAGCAGGGGCTTTTTATTTTGCCAGAAAAAGAGAAATAACACTCTTTTTTTTCTGTTTTGGTCCTGTTTGGCTGATAGCAGAGATTATATTATTTGTTTGTAGGGTGTTGATATTCGGTGTTTTGTGGAGGGAAAAATTATGAGTGTAAAAGAAAGAATATTAGCTATTAATCTTATAAAAAAAGAAAAAAATAATAAGAAATTTTTTGATACGATTGGCGTATCAGCAAAAATGTCCGTTCCTGAAAAAAGAAAAGACAGTCGGATTTGCAGCAAATAATTAGGACAAGGAGGTACAAATGTATGGGTTACAAAGTATTTGTTGATTTTGAAATGGCACCAATCCCTTATTCGGTTAGAAAAGAGAAGGGAATATCCGGATGTGAAATCATTCAAATCGGAGCGGTCATCCTGGATAATGAGAATAAAGAGGTTGGCGAGTTCAAGCGAAATATCAGGCCGTTGTTTATCGGGGAATTGCCGAATAAGTACGTGCGACTTTTAGGTCTTACATATGATGATTTGGCATATAACTGCAAAATTGAGGAAGGTTTAGATGATTTTGCTGATTGGATATATTCTTTTTCAGATGACTTTATGGTATATGCATGGAGCAATAATGATTTATCTCAGTTAAATCATGAAATAATGATAAAGGATATAAATCTGAATGAGAAGTACTATAACATTTTAGGATCCTGGTTTGATCTCCAGGAAGAATATGATCACTTGGTGGGAGCAAAGGAAAATACAGGATTAAAAAGAGCACTTGAAACTTGCGGTATAGAATTTGAAGGGAAGGAGCATGATAGTCTGTTTGACTCAAGGAATACATCGCGATTATATATAGAGATGAGAAATCCGGAGGAATTACTTGAGACCATAAATAAAACAAAAAAATATACTCAAAAGAAGGCGGATTATACGACTTCTTTAGGAGATATATTTGACTTTTCGAAACTTATAATTGCTTAAAATAAAAGCCCTGGAGACAGGACTTTTATTTTGCTATGGATAGAAAAATAAGAACAAATATTTGCTGATTTAATCATGTTACTCCAGCGTCAGATTAAGTATTATTAAATTATCAAATACAAGAACAAACAAATAACTTGATGAAAGGAGTAAAACTTATGAAAAACGAAAAATTTAGCAAAATAACATCAGGTATCGGAACAGCAGTAATCATACTTCTCGTGGTAGTAGGATTAATTGGAACAGCTAAATTCATTATAGGAAGAATAAATGGTGGCGAAGATGACGGATTTAGAAAACCATCAGAAGAAAATCATACCATTGTTTTAACAATAAATGATATTGAAACGGAACTTAGAGATATTGCAGAGTTAATGACTTATGAGTATTACTACGCAGGAACAGCATCAATTACAGACAGCAAACAATTCCTTATAACAGGTTGGGCTGTTCCTTTCACAGAGCATGAGATAAGGATGACATATGCCGGAACAATAAAGGTAGGTTATGATTTGAACCAGATGTCAATTGATGTAGATAACGATAAAAAAATAATTACTATCGCACTTGGTAATCAGATCATAGAAAATAACTTGCCTGAAGAAAGCGTAGAAACAATTGAGAAAAATAACATTTTAAATCTTATAAGATCTGATGAGGTAACAAACAGATTGGCAGAAATAAAGGCTGAAGAATACAACAGCGCAGTTGAACAGGGAATCAACGATTTAGCTGAAAAAAATGTAAAAGAATTAATAGAAGAAAAATTGGCTGATATAGAAGGATACACAGTATATTTTATGTAAACTATAACATGCGCCTCGATAATAATTGAGGCGCACAAAATAATCGGAAGACTAAGGATGGTCCCGAGTATATAAGTGAATAAGCTTTGGCACGATTATTATGTTGCTTTAAATACGAGGAGGAATGAATATGACAGATAGCAAAAAGCCCCTGAATAATTTTGGAAAGAATAAAAACAATATGATTCTGGAAAAAAGTCGTTTGTTTAAGGATGCTGCAACTAATGCAATGGATAATGAATTAAATTTTGATAAAGCAATTGTTGCATCAAATGACGAATATCTTTCTAAACTCCAGGATGCAGATACCCAGGAAATGGATATCTTGAGACAAAATATGGATAAGGCAGAAACGCCTGAAGAGCGTGAAGCAATAAGAAATAGATTGGATGAAATGCGTAAGGGAAGGTATGAAAAAGACACAGAAAACAAGAGATTCTACGAGGCTCAGCAAGAAAAACATAGAAATTTTATTTTAAAAGTATTAGGAACGATTGCGGTTTCTACGGGGCTAATTCATACATTTAAAAAACCCATATCAAATTTGGGTGCTAAGTTTATAACAAAGATCTGATCATGATAAATATAGATGATTATGCTTGAATACTTTGGAGAATATAATAGAAATAAGCAAATAGTACAATAATATTACAATAAAATATAGCTTTGGTTTAAGTAGAAAAGGAGGATAAAAATATGGGTGACAGATTTCCTGATATTGATTGGTGGTGCGATCGTTGTGGAGCATATTTAAATGGACAGTATGGTTTTTCTGACCGCAAACGCGTATGGAAATGCGAGGAGTGTGGGCATAAGAACAGTATTTCCAGAGATAATATTTATGAGTCCCATGAAGATTTCTGGGGAAATGATGATTGATTATATTACCGATTCCCACCAAATTGGTGGGAGCATTCGAGTCGTAAAGGGTGTATAGTCGATATTGTAATTTGCTTTTAAATTATAAGTTATAGGAGGTTTTTTATGGGATTATTTGGAAAATCAAAAGAAAACAACAATGACAGGAAAGAAAGAAAAGAATTAAAGGGTCAAATTGATAAAGTGATGAAAGGTTATGATGACGGAGAAATGGATGGGGCCACATTTTTACAAAGTATGATGGACTTAACAACTTCTCATCAAAAAAGAAAAAAGAAGTAATTATTCAGTTTTTTCTGATTCATAAAAAAGATTCAAAAGCATCTACGTTGAGTGGATGCTTTTTATTCGGCATACATTAATAAATGTTACATCTTGTAATCTTTATGTAACTCTTATATCGTGGAAATCAAATCAAGGCAATGTGGGCTATGCAAAAAAGCAGGAGCCCTTTTAATATCCTCAAATTTTGAATAAATGGAAAATATAGGAAATAGACTATCCTTTTTTAAATTTCAATAACTTATCATAAGTATCGTAACAGTAGGTTTATTTTTTTGGGAGGTATAGTTATGCAGGTTAAAGAAAAGAGATTATGTCAAAGAGAACGAATTGAACTTCACTGCCATACTAAGTCAGGTGGCAACGCAACTATGTATCCGGGTGAGCTGATCAGGTATGCGAGCAAGATGTCTATGCCGGCTATAGCTATTACTGATACGGGCAATATTTTTGCTTTCCCTGAGATAGAATCCGTATGCAGCAGAGGAGAGTATATCACCAGACCCATTTATGGTATGGAAGTACTCGTCAGGTATCCGGATGGGGAGGTTTATACTTTAACAGCTCTTGTTAAAAATGAAACGGGTAAGGAAAATCTGTATGAGCTGATATCCACTGTAGAGTGTGGCGATATGAGACCGGTATTTGATTATGATTCATTCACGAAATACAGAGACGGTTTACTCATAGGTTCCGGAGCAGAAAAAGGAAAGCTCAGGGCAGAGGCCGTAAATAATTCATCGGATGATGTTTTAAACGGTATTATTGATGAGCTTGATTATATTGAACTGCTTCCGTATGAATGCGATGAGGAGATAAACAAAAGGCTGATACAGCTTGCGGAAAAGAAGGGTAAGATTGCAGTCGCTGTTAGTGATGCCCATTTCCTTACGGAAAATGACAGGATTCCCTGGAAGGTAGTAAACAAGATGCTGGCCGATTCTTTTAATAAGCGGAGTGTGCATTTGCTTTCTACCGGGGAGATGATGGATGCATTTTCATATCTGCCTGATGATAAGGCGACAGAGATAGTTATTGATAATACATATAAGATTGTGGATCAGTGCGAGAAGATAATCATATGTCCCAAACATATTGATATGCCGGAGGTACAAAATGCCGGGGAGAGATTACGCGACATTTGTTATAAGGCACTTGATCATTATTATGAAGCAGATGATAAAGACAAAGCACGGGAATGGCTTAATAAAGAAATCGGAGCTCTTGATGATCAAAATGAATGTGGTTTTCTCCTTGAGATTAAGGAATTAAGAGATAAGGCGGGTTTTAGATCATGTGATTTATCGCTGAGAGGCAGATATGCAGGCTCGATTGTGTTATACCTGCTTGGGATTACCGGTGTTGATCCGATTAGATTTAATCTGCCTCCGGAGACGCTTTACGGGAAGGATTTATCAGGGACCTTTAATCTTGACATGAATGTACCGGCATCATTGCATGACAGTGTAGTGAATCAGATTGGTACTCTGGAGGGAGTAGGCAGGGCATTTACTGATACTTACCAGGAATCATTTTATGCTGATTATGCAGAGCATTTAATGAATTATTCCGGGCTGGAAGAAATTGTTGATTACAGCGATGATGAGATTAAAAAAATATGTGAAAAGATAGTAGGCAATGCCATTAAGTGGAAGAAATGGCCGACTACGATATGGATGCTTCCTGAGGGTATGGATTATAAAAAGTATTTACCGGTATGTAAGACAGCTGATGGAAGCGAAGTCGCATATTTTTCTCATTATAATTGGTCACCTGTACGTACTGTAAATGTCTACAGGCATGACACTTTAGAAGCATTGAGACAATTGTCTTTGGTGACCGGAGTTGATTTATCTGATGTACCAACAGATTTTGAAACTGTAAAAGAACTCTTTGTGGCAGATGATACCGGTGAAGTGTCATCATGCAAGGATATTCCCGGGTTTAAAACCGGTCTTGTCAGAAGTATGGTGGCAAAACTTAGACCGGAGACATTGGAAGATATAGCCAAGATAATAGGGATGGCCCACGGTACAAATGTATGGAGTGACAATCAGGAAAAGCTTGTTGAAGAATACGGACTTGGTGCAAAAGACATAATTTGCAATAGGGAAGATATCTATGACTATCTGCTTTCAAAAGGCTTTGAGTCAGGCGAGGCATACGACATAAGTGAGTGTATTCGCAAGGGAATACCCAAATCAAAAAAGACATCATGGCTTAAGTGGAAAAAAGATATGTTTAATGCTGACGTGCCGACCTGGTATATCGAGGCATGTGAAAAGATCAGATATCTGCTTCCAAGAGCCCATTCAGTTTCATATTCGCTTATGTATACGCGTATGGCATGGTTTAAATTAAATTACCCCAAAGAGTATAGGATGGTTGTAGAGGAACTTGGTTTATAAGTATTTCGGGAGGAATCTATATGCTCGATTTTGACATGATAGCGTCAAGGATCCACGATCAGAGAAAATATGTTAAAAAGGTTTCACAGGCTAAGATGGCGGAAGATCTCTATATGTATCAGCCGGATCTCAGTAATATCGAGAATAATAAACGGGGAAGCGGTATTACGGATCTGGCAAGACTTGAGATAATAGCCGATTACCTGGGTGTACCCTTAAGTTACCTGTTATTTGGGGATGGGGAAGACGAGGTTGATTAATTTAATGCGTAAAAGATTAAAACTTATTAAACAAAGATGATGAGAGGAGGATGAGATGATTTCAAAGAAAAATTTAATGTTGTATATGTGGATAGCCATTGTTATTAATGGCTATTCATATACAACAATAGTGGATAACGGGTTTAAGAAATTGCCCCTTGTATTCCTGGCTGCATTACTGGTTTTTAGCGGCGTAATCTTTGGCAGCATGATTAAAGGCATTTTGAAAAATACAGTGGAAAGTTCACGTGAATTTGAACTTGCTCTTATTGGCTCCATGCTCGGATTATCGATAATCACTTTGATATTGATGTTATCGGCGTTTTCCATATGTTTACTGAAAAGCGCGCCGCCGGTCGAGGGACAGCTGTATTTTGCTCTTTCTGTTTTAGAAAGTATTGTGACCTTGTTTTATGTTTATTTGATCAAAAAAAGTCAGACATATATGAAAGGAGAAGCATGAAAAAATGAGGCTTAAAAAAAGTACTATCAAAGAGATATTACAAAAGAATGAAGGTTATAGCACAAACACATATTATTCAGAAAAAAATTATCGTGTGGAGAATCGTTATAAGATTAAAGACGGAAAAGTGATCAGGAGGTCAAGAGGAAAATCTTCATGGGCAGATAGTCATTTTGATGAAACTACAGAACTTGACACAGAACAGACAAGAAGATTTATTAGAAATAATTTGGCTGACTTACTTGGTTTAGGAAAATAAAATTAGAATATTTCCTATCTATT
Source organism: uncultured Lachnospiraceae bacterium (assembly GCA_902793845.1). Lineage (GTDB taxonomy): Bacteria > Bacillota > Clostridia > Lachnospirales > Lachnospiraceae > NK4A136. Next base: position 17,133 of record CADBFE010000016.1, read on the forward strand.
TAATCCCACAGAACACTCTGTGGGATTATTTTATATAATAAATTAAAAAACCATCGATTTGATTATCAAAAATATAAATGTCGATTTATGGTAAAATAATACGGAGTACAATTGCTTATAATCAAATCAGAAATGTTTTATTACACAATTAACATGAACAACATCACCCTCAACCTCTCCGGCGTAGTGGAGAAAGACGGAAAGAAAATTGCACATGTAAGATTTAACCGGGGTAAAGACTTCGCAGAGGGCTATATCCCGGACTGTGTCTTTACTGTGTCTTTACTCAGGTTGAAGGCTTTACTGACGATGAAGTGTTACAACTGACAGATTATCTAAGGGCTAACCTCACCGATCTGAAGAAACGGGCCGCTCATATCAATCCGTTAACGGGCCTCATGGGAAAGAAAGATATATGAAAAATTCTTAAATCAGGAATCACTTGACATCTGTCAGTTAAAAAGGTTTGATATAATATGAAGAATAGGTAAGAGGTATTTATGAATTCATATTATTTAATTGATTACGAAAATATGCCAAAGGATGTTTTGAAGGAGTGTTCAGACCTTGGCGAGAATGACTGTGTAGTTTTGTTTTATACAAAGAACAGACCGGCCGTGGCATTGTCCGAAGTGAAAAACTTAAGGACATACGAGGTCCCGACGGGTTCCCAGTCTGCGGATATGAATATTGATTTTTATGCCGGATATCTGGCAGGTAAAAATAATGGCAAGTGCAAAATCGTCATTGTGAGCAAGGATACCGGCTATGACAAGGTCATCGGTACATGGAGAGAAAAAGAAAAATTAGATATCTCCAGAAGCGAGCATATCAAAGTAAAGACCGAGTCAAAAAAAGAGAAAACAAGGACTGAGAAAACAAAGACAGAGAAAGCAGACACAGAAAAATCAAAACCGGACAATAAAAAGAAAATCCTGTTTAACCAGGAAGTAATGCAGGCAGTCAGCAAGGAAGGCTATGAATCGCCTGTGCCTAATGCTGTTGCTCAGGCATGTTCTAAACATTTCGGAAGCGAGTCTTTGCTAAAGGATGTCAGGGATGAGCTTAAAACAATGTACGAGAATTATCTTGATGTATATAAAGTAGTTGAGCCGGTACTGAGTAAGCATGTAGAAAAGCCAAAGAAAGCAGAGCCTGAGAAAAAGAGTAAGGCACAAACTAAAAAATCAGATAATACAAAGAAATCAGACAGTACCAAGGCTAAAACCGATGGCGTAAAGAAGCTGCCGGAAAAGACGGAGATTAATAACAGGATTCAGCAGGCCCTCAGCAAAAACGATCTTGAAAATGATGACATTATATTCGTAACCAAAACGGCGGTAAAGAATATTGCCAAAGATAACGGAAAACAAATGACATGTAACGCCCTTGTAAAGAAATACGGTCAGGAGAGGGGCGTTGAGATCTATAACTTTATTAAGAAACTTATCTGACTATGAAAGAAAAATATCACCTGTCTTTGGGAGCATATCACGGAGTAATATATGACATTAACAGACAGAGCAGATAAAGCAATAATAATCTTCTTATCAATAATAATCGTAATTCTATTTACAGGTTGCGCTTCCAAGGGACCTGTGACAATCCCTGATGTATCAGACAATGAGATAACGGGACGCAGTGAAAAGACGACTGCGGTATATGATTATATCCGTGATAATTTCGGAACCCACATTTTGTCCGCCCAGCAGGAATCTACATGGATGGATTCACCTGATTATGAGATGGATTATCTTTATGAAGTCACTGGGAAATTTCCTGCCATCCGTGGCCTTGATTTTATGAATAATGATTTCGAGGGCGTAGTGGAGAGGGCTATAGAGTGGGATGAGCAGGGCGGCATCGTAACAATATGCTGGCATACGGGAGTGGAAGTAAGCGGATACGAGGAATCAAAGAAGGAAAAGCCTGACTTTGACAGGCTACTTACACCGGGAACGGATGAGTACAACACTCTGATGGAGAGTTGGGATACAGCGGCCCTGGCGCTTCAGGAACTTCGCGATGCAAACGTGCCTGTACTCTGGAGACCGTTTCATGAATTTGACGGTAAATGGTTCTGGTGGGGCAAAGGCGGCGGAGAAAACTTTATAAAACTATGGCAGTTGATGCATGAAAAATTTACAAATGAATACGGTCTTGATAATCTCATCTGGGTACTCGGATACTCTGAAAAAGTCCGGGACGGATGGTATCCCGGAGATGAGTATGTGGATATCATCGGGTCTGATAATTATGATAAATCCACTAATAAAAATGCATGGACTAAACTGACTGAAATCACGTCAATGCCTATGGCGTTTCACGAGTGTGGTATGGTCCCGTCGGTGGAAATGTTTGAATCGGACGGCACCATATGGTCGTGGTTTATGATATGGCACACTGAGTGGCTCACAAAGAATGATTCAGAGCGACTTAAGGAAGTCTACAACAGCGAGCTGGTAATTACACTGGACGAACTGCCGGAGTTTTAAATAAATATGGCGCCGGTTCCCAGCGCCTGTCGATGGACCTAGACCATTTGGACAGCCCTGAGCAGTATACTGACTTATGTTATATTTTAAATCAAAATTTGTGCTACGGTACTGTCTAGATATATAAATCAAAGGGAATATTTGCAGAGATATGATGTAAGAAAATGAGAAAGAATAACACCACCTGGAACTTCATAACCTCCGGCACCGACGGAGACGCTACACTCTTCGGAGTAAACATCTTCGATTACGAATGGCACAATACCGGCAAGAATGTAAAAGTGAGAGATCCACGTTACAAGCAGGAATTTGTCTTCCCAATATACACTGTACAAATCGAAAACAAAAAGTACCGGTTTGCATGCGGTGAATTCAGCAACTCAGTATACGGATTTTACACAAAGGATTAGCTCGACGAAATCAATAAGGCGATGGCGAGCTGGTAGGGGACGGAGCATCACTTAAATATACATATTTTTAGTAAAAAGGGACGCAAGTCTCTTTTTAATTTACTTGACAACCGTCAAGTAAAACGTTATTCTTATATTAAGAATTACTTGACAACCGTCAAGTAAAATGGAGAACTCCCAATGAACGACATCATACTAGAACTAAATGATATGCGGTATCTTAACTGGGCCAGGATACGTAAGTCTTCGGGCACGGCCGGTTCTTTTTTGAAGTCGTACGATGATACTGGGAAGAAGAAAAAATATTATAAATTGTCTGACAGCGACCCGGTCAAGGGTATAATCGGTCATGAGTGTATAAATGAAATTGTGGTACAGCGTTTGCTTGATTTCTTTGGCATAGAGCACCTTGAATATACACTTATTCACGCCATGGTCACAGTTGATGGCAGGGATTATGAGACATATTTATGCCGGTCTGAAGATTATAAAGAAGCTGATGAGAGCAAGATTCCGTTAGAGGATTACTTTATCATGAACAGGGAAAACGGCGAAACACCGTTTGATTTCTGCAGGCGTATGGGCTGGGAGAAGTATGTATATGAGATGTTTTTAATAGACTATCTTGTCCTTAACAGAGACCGCCACGGGGCCAATATTGAGGTGCTCCGCAATTCAAAGACAAAAGCAGTTCGTCTGGCTCCTCTGTTTGATCACGGCCTCAGCCTTGTGTGCAGATGCCATACAGAGGATGAACTTAATGATTTTGATGTGATGGAGGATAGGCGGGTTCAGGCTTTTGTGGGAACCGGCAGTACACTTGAGAATGTCAGAAGTATCCCAAAGTCCTTTTTGAAAGAATTGCCTGATTTGACTGAAACTGATTTGGACCAAATATTTGAAGGTCTGGAGACAATAATCGGATCGGCATATATTGTAAAAATGAAATCAATGATATGGGGAAGGTGGGGAGCTCTTGGCAGAATTTGAGATTCACGATAAGTCGCAGCAGGGCAGACTGCTGGGATACCTTTTCTATTATGAGGCAAGCAAAAGGTTCTTTACGGAATTAATGGAAGACACGGATGAATGGACTTGCCCCTTTATCTTTTCGGGTTTTGTGAAAAAAGGTATTTACAGTATAGACTCGGAGTGGAGTGGCAAATTTGTCAGTCAGCGCGTCATTCCCCCTGACAGGCAAAATCTGGGAAGTGTCCTTAAAGAAAACGGTCTTAAAGAATACGATGAGTACAAGCTTCTGCTACTCAGTGAGGGACGATGCGCTCAGGATGAACTATATCTGGTACGCATATCTGAAAAGGATATTTCAGAGGAAATACAGAAGCGCCTAACCAAAAAAGTCCTGGACGTAATGGCACTGAAAAAAAACAGAGTCGCCGTATTCTTTAAAGATGGAAAAAGTGTTTCCGTGGATATTGAGAAACTTTGTAAAGATGATAGACTTTACCTGAATATATTAAGTAATGAAGAAATCTTTCGGAGAGTCAGTGTATCCTCCGGCGGCAACGGAATAGAGTGGGGCCGGGAACATTTTATTTCCGCCGAAATCCTACGAAAGACAGGGAAAGAACTCGGTATGTCATATGAGGACTTAAAAGGGTTTATCAGCGACCGTCTTGCCGATACTGCGGAAGCCTCGCAGATGCTTAATTGTTCCAGACAATATATAAAACAGCTTACGGATAAAGAAAAGATCACGCCTGTGCGAAAAGGTGCTAATAATAATATTTATCTGAAAGGTCAGATAGAACGAGAAGAATAGGTAAAAAACCTATATAAAGTTATATAATCCTATATAATTTATTATTGTCTATATAAAGCAATATAATCCTATATAATTCATGTTCATGGTGCCAGGCACCAACGGAGGTAAAATGAAAAAACTGATAATAAAAAATGGCGATATCGCAGATGTCGAAAATGAGAAAATAATAAAAGCAGATATTTACTGCGAGAATGGGATCATAAAGCAGATCGGAATAAATCTTGATGATGAAGACGCAGAGGTGATCGATGCGACAGGTCTCGTAGTTGCTCCGGGACTTATCGACGGTCATGTACATTTCAGGGATCCCGGACTGACATATAAAGAGGATATATATACTGGAGCAGCGGCTGCTAAAAAAGGCGGCTTTACCACTGTCATCATGATGGCCAATACAAAACCTCCTATCGATACGGTGGAGACCCTTAAATACTGCCTTGATAAAGGTAAAGAGACGGATATAAACGTCCTCTCGGCAGCCTGCATTACAAAAGGTATGCAGGGCAAAGAGCTGACGGATTTTGAAGGTCTTTTAAATGCAGGAGCGACGGGCCTCACCGATGACGGACTCCCGATTCTGGATACTGATACTGTAAAGGACGCCATGATAAAGGCAAGAGAACTCGGTACGATACTGAGCTTTCATGAGGAAAATCCGGCATTTATAAATAATAACGGCGTAAATCACGGTGCAGCATCAGAGCATTATGGTATAGGCGGATCTGACAGACAGGCTGAGATAGATATGATAGACAGGGATATTAAACTCGCCATCGAGACCGGGGCAAGCATCAATGTCCAGCACATCAGCTCAAAAGAGGGTGTAGAGCTGGTCAGAAATGGCAAGAAGCAGTCACCCGGTATACACGCCGAGGCTACTCCCCATCATTTCACTCTTACGGAGGAAGCCTGTATAAAGCACGGTACCCTGGCCAAGATGAATCCGCCCCTGCGTACGGAAGAGGACAGAAAGGCAATAGTAGAGGGATTAAAGGACGGTACGATAGACATGATCGCTACCGATCACGCACCCCACTCCGATGAGGAAAAGGCTAAAGCGATCACGGAGGCACCCAGCGGTATCATAGGTCTTGAGACATCCCTGTCCCTGGCCATCACCACCCTGGTACATAAGGATGGTCTCCCCCTGCCCCTTGTGATAAAGCGTATGACAAAGGGCCCCGCCGATGCATACGGATTAAAGACAGGCGTGATCAAAGAGGGATACCCGGCAGACTTTTGCATCTTTAGCGAAACAGAGCAGACCACATTTGACTCATTTATCTCAAAGGCAAACAACAGCCCGTTTACGGGAGAGAACCTGGACGGAAAGATCCATTACACGATAGCAGGCGGAAATGTTGTGTGGAAAGCATAAATCATAAACAGTACCGTTAAAAGCGAAGATCATGTTTTTATGGTAAAATTTGAAATAGTTGTCAAAACTAAAACCTTTATATATTAAAAGGAGCAGACATTAATCATGAGTATGAAAAAGAGAAAAGAACCTGCTGTCATATACAGTCAGGAAAAAATAGCGGAAGGGATCTATTCACTCTGGATAAAGACATCATTTGCAGGAGAGGCCAGGCCGGGACAGTTTCTCGGTGTATATATAAATAATGATGCAAAGCTCCTGGCAAGACCTATCAGTATATGCGATGTAAATAAAGAGGAAGGTCTGCTCCGTATGGTATACAGGACAGCCGGAGAGGGTACTAAAGAGCTGGCATCCTATGAGCCGGGTACAGAGATACAGGTCCTCGGAGTACTGGGCAACGGATACGAGAGCGCCCTTGATACAGATGACTTAAATAAAGCACTTGGTGACAAAAAGGTAATTGTCATCGGAGGAGGTATAGGTATCCCTCCCATGCTCTTAACAGCCAAGGCCCTTGATAAGGAGCCCGAGATAGTCCTCGGATATTCAAACGGGGATCTCTTCCTTGAGGATGAGTTTGAGGATGTGGGCAATCTCCATATCGCCACAGTAGACGGCAGCGTAGGCACAAAGGGTACAGTCATTGATGCCATAAAAGAGGATGAGATACAGGGCGATGTCATATTTGCCTGCGGACCCATGCCCATGCTTAAGGCCATCAAGGAATATGCCCGGGAAAACGGCATGAAGGCATATATCTCCCTGGAGGAGCGTATGGCCTGTGGTATAGGTGCGTGCCTTGGATGTGTATGCAGAACTGTTAATAAGGATCATCATACCCATGTAAACAATACCCGTATCTGTGTGGAAGGCCCCATCTTCGATGCAGAGGATGTTGATATCTGATAAAAACCGGTTCGTAAATCTGATGGTATGAGACAAATATATTTTTGACAGGAGATAATCTATGAATACAAGTGTAAATATAGCAGGCGTAGAGCTCAAAAACCCTGTGATGACCGCATCCGGCACATTCGGATCCGGCATGGAATACGCAGATATGGTTGATCTGAATAAACTTGGAGCCGTAGTCACAAAGGGCGTATCCGATAAAGCGTGGGAGGGTAATCCTACTCCCAGAGTAGCCGAGGTAACAGGGGGTATGCTTAATGCCATTGGACTACAGAATCCCGGTATAGATGTATTTATCGAGAGGGATATACCTTTTCTCAAAAAGTATGACACAAAGATTATTGTCAATGTATGCGGTCACAGCGTTGAGGAATACTTAAATGTAGTAGAGCGTCTGGCCGACCAGCCCATAGACATGATGGAGATAAATGTATCATGCCCCAATGTAAAGCAGGGCGCTCTCCAGTTTGGCCAGGACCCCAAGGTACTCGAGGAAGTGACAAAAGAGATCAAAGCTCATGCCAAGCAGCCGGTCATCATGAAGTTGTCTCCCAATGTGACGAGTATAAAGGATATGGCCCTGGCAGCAGAGGCGGGAGGCGCCGATGCGATATCACTCATCAATACACTGATAGGCATGAAGATCGATATATACAGAAAGAAGTTTGTCCTCGCCAACAGGACAGGCGGTTTCTCCGGACCTGCAGTAAAGCCTGTAGCGGTAAGGATGGTATACGAGGCATCCCATGCAGTAAAGATCCCCGTAATAGGAATGGGCGGTATAGCTACGGGAGAGGACGCAGTAGAGTTTCTCATGGCAGGAGCCACAGCTGTCTCAGTCGGTACAGCAAACTTTGCCGAGCCGAGGTCCACGGAAAACGTGATCAAGGGCATAGAGGATTATATGATCTCCCAGAAGATAGATGATATTAAGGATATCGTGAGATTGTAATATTAAAATATAAAAGGAGAGGAAAAGATGAGTTACATTCTGGAATGCAAAAACCTGACAAAGAGATATGGCCATGTAACAGCCCTCGACAATGTCTCTTTTTCACTCGAGAGCGGCCATGTGGTAGGACTCCTCGGACCTAACGGCAGTGGCAAGACTACTCTCATAAAGTTAATAAACGAGCTCCTCACTCCAAGTGAAGGAGAGCTACTCGTCGACGGACATAAGCCCGGCAAGGAGAGCAAGGCAGTAGTATCATATCTGCCGGACGCAACATATCTTGATATGAATGATACCGTTGACTCGGTGATCAATATGTTTGTAGATTTCTATGCAGACTTTGATAAAGCCCGTGCATATGAAATGCTCGCAAGACTTAATGTAAATCCCCACGATTCATTAAAGACTATGAGTAAGGGTACAAAGGAAAAGGTCCAGCTGATCCTTGTCATGAGCAGAAAGGCAAAACTTTACGTACTTGATGAGCCCATTGCCGGAGTAGACCCTGCAGCCAGAGATTATATTCTTAAGATTATTATGGAAAATTATAACCCGGGCTCAACCATCCTCATCTCAACCCACCTGATAGCAGATATAGAAGGCATACTTGATGAAGTGCTGTTTATCAGAGAAGGCAGGATCTTATTACAGTCATCAAAGGATGAGATAGTAAAGACCCAGGGCAAGACAGTGGATCAGTATTTCAGGGAGGTGTTCGCATGTTAGGAAAAATAATAAAACATGAATTCAGAGCTACCTGGAAAAAGATATGCGGTATGTATGCGATCATGATCATATCGCTGCTTGTGGCTATGGTGAGCTTTAATCTGGAGGACATAGACCTGAATGGAACAGCTACCGATATAATCAGGATCATTTTAGGTTTATCCATGCTGGTCCTCGTCGTTTCACTGACGGCGGCTTTTGTCATAATACTCGTACTGCTGTGTCAGAGGTTTTATCAGTCTGTATATTCCAACCAGGGATATCTGACGATGACACTCCCTGTCAGCAAATTCAGTATATTAAACGGAAAACTCATCACATATGTCATCTGGTCGATCGTGACAGTTTTCGTGATCGTACCATGTGCATGGGGATACATATGCTTTGTTGAGAAAAGTAATGACTTTATGGCTCTGTTCAGATTTATAGGAGATTACATCGAAAACTGCGATGATATTTTATATGAACTGATACTGCCGATCATAAATCTGCTCCTCATTCCGATCAGACTGTATCTCTATATATTTGCATGTCTGTCCCTCGGTCAGCTTTCAAACAAGCACAAGATCGGAATGGCAGTGGCGTGTAGCTTTTTCCTCAGGATCGGTGAGATGATCATAACGGGTCTGATATCTGTACTCTTTGTCCCTGATACAAATCCGGTCTCATTAGTGATGACCCTTTTCCGTAATACATACGGCAATGCCATCAGACGGATGAATCAGTTTTCACTCATCGGTACACTGATAATCGTTGCCATATATTATATGATCACGGCATTGATAATGAATAAAAAGGTAAATCTGCAGTAATTCGGCAAGAAGGGGAAATAATTGTGAAAAAGAAATATTTATATATGCTGATGATACTCGCCGGATTAACACTCCTCCCGGGATGCGGAGGCGAGGGATCACCGGATGATACAACAGATACCGGATCTAAAGAAGAGACCGTGTCTGATGAAACAGATGAAGATGATAAGACCGGCGGGGAAGATACAGCCACTGCCGATACCGATTCGGAGTCTGATGATACGGATATGGCGGCGGACAGTGATGATACATCAGATTCTGTATCTGCATACGTCGATCCGTTAATGTTTTCATCTGAGAGGATTAGCAATACATACTACTCCGAAGAACAGGATATGATCATTGCAGAGGCGTATGCGACAAAGTTAAGATGCTTAAATGATGAGTATCCGGGGCTTAAGGAAGCCATAGAAAACTACAGCCTTGAAAATGAGTATTATGTCACGGACAATTTCCAGGAGCTCACAGACATGGCCGTGGATACAAACGGGGAAGAGTACTGGAGCGATGGTGTATGCCTCTATGAAGACTGGTATACGGATGTCTACAGGGCAGACGGAGACGTAGTGAGCCTCATTACGAACTATACTGATTACCTCGGCGGTGCCCACGGCTCGTATTATACATATACGGCAAACTTTGATACAGCCACCGGTGACAGGCTCCACATCTATGATGTGATAAACGAGGATGAATTTGATTCACTCTTTGATATTCTCGAGGACGAACTCATTGACAGATATACAGCGGATATTTTTTTCTCTGACATCGATCTCTCGGATACCATAGAGAGCAGCTACGATTATGCGGAGGATCTCTATTTTGTCCTCGGATATGAAGGCATCACCTTTTATTTCCAGATATATGAGCTCTCTCCCTACGCATCAGGGAGCCAGCATATAACCCTGCGGTATGAGGATTACCCGGACCTGGTTAAGAGCAGATATCTGCCCCAGGCTCCGTACGATACGGATTATATGATCAATTCATGGCTGCTTGGCGGTTTCCTGCCTGACGGCGAGACAGAGTATTATACATATTCATATATTAAAGAGGGCACAGAAAATGACCCTGTATATTTACTCACCATCGCCTGCGGAGATAATATATATGAAGATGAATTTGGCGGCGAAGTATTAAGCACATATTTCGTATCAAAAGACGGTGGATATTATTTACTGGCAGAGATTGATGATAAGGCTAACGGCCGGCTGATCAGAGAGTATGCCGTATCGGATGAGCAGATTAAGTTTATGGCAGATTTTGAAGGCGGCTTTGGTACATATATACCGACTACCCCGGAGAGCTTTCGCATATATGACATCGGGGATGATGTAAGTATATCCGACACTTATATGACATATACGATGGATGAGGACGGTATCATCACTGCAGATGAGTAAACAATTAATAAAAGACCTCGGGATCAGTTCCCGGGGTCTTTAATCTTTTTCAAGGATTGCATTTAGCTTCTCAATGATTCTGGGGCCTCTGATATTTTTGATGCTCTCGGCTTTTTTTATGAGGGAGTGGATTTTGGCATCTCTGCCTGCATCCTTGTAGATCCCTGCCAGAGTCTCGTATGAGGCCGATATGTCCGTATGGATATCGGTGGCAAATTCGAGGATGGCTGTTTTTTCATCTGTATTAAATGTATCGCCTGCCTCCTCTGATACCATCTCCTGTAGACCTTTTACGAGAGTCTCAAAATTTTTATCATACTCCGAGAGTATATTTATGTTTGGGGCACCGTATTTAAGCTTTAAATCCGTGTTTGATATGCCGTTTAAATTGACGATCTTTGTGTCTTCCTTAAGGAGGGCTTTGAGGTCGTCATTGTTAAATCTGTTTATGAGCCCGGCGACGTCCTCCGGGATGGTTACATAGTCCAGATCGTCCAGGGATTTACGCCTTGTAAAGTTGGCGTCCTCCTCCCGTTTTCTAAAGCCGTCCTGAGTTTTTTTAAATACCTTGTCCGACCATTTGATGCCTATCCGAAGGTATATCATAAATACAAGTACAATTGCCAAAACTGCGAGGTTCATGATATAATTTTCCTTTATATGAGGGCTGTTTTTCAGCCGATTTTTCCATGTGTGATCCGGAGGAATGAGATTATGCTCAACATGCACAGCAACAAAACAAAAAAGACAATATCGACAATCATTATCATATTACTCGTACTCGCCATGATAGTACCCGTTGTTGTCGGTGCACTTATTTAATCACAGATAGATCGTTTATCAGTAATTATAACATGAGATCTGAAATAATGAAGATAATGAGATTACTGCCGGTGATCCTCTTAATGATACTCCTCGTCTCGTGCGGAGAGCCTGACAATGAAGTCAGCGAGGTCGTACTGGGACTGGGTCCTGAGGGCGAGTCTGTGATACCAAAAGGTGTGACGGCAGACGGTGTGGACCTCTCGGGGATGACCAGAGAAGAGGCGGTAAATGCGATAAACGCATATATAGAGTCTCTTGGCAGCGAAGTGATCGTATTAAAGGACGGAGACAATACATATACCGTGACGGCAGGAGAGTTGTCCCCCACTTGGGTCAACGAGTACATACTCGATGATATGCTCTCCCTTAAAAACGGTGACAATGTAGTCGACAGATATAAAGCATACAGAGACCTGATAAATAACGGCGCATCATACGAGCTCTATATAGCTCTCGATGCCGGCAAGGTCTGGGATTATATGGCATCCCTCGGTATAGAGGACCTCAACTATGAAGATGCCGTGGTGATGGTCCAGATGAGATTCTACACAGAATACAAATTGGGCAATAATGAATTTGAACTGCCTCATTATGTATATGAGGAAACGGCAGACAATACGGAGAGCGGCGACGAATAGACATGAAGACCGGTAGGATGCCTGAAAATATATGGAAACGTTCGGTCAGGAAAAACCTTGATCACGGTTTCCTCGATAAAGAGGGTATATGTGACGGAGGCACTGTCGTATCATGTGACAGTAATTATTTTGTCAGTGAGATGTGTATGGTCCCCAGTTGCCCGTGTATGGGCAGGATGGCCGTAATACTGGCAGCCAACGCTCTGGCAGTGAGGGCAAAGGCAGAGAATACAGAGATAGAGCTGATGCTGGACGGCAGGACTCCCGAGGAGTATGTATCCCACATAGCAAAGGATGCGGACACTCAGGCCAAAGACCTCGGTATAAAAATAGGTGGATTTAACGTACACGTACTGCCGGGACTGAAAAGACCGTATATACTGGCGACAGCCTTTTCATCAAAAGAGACATTTACAAAGCATGACAGGGCAAAGCCCGGTCAGGATATCATAATCACAAAGTGGGTGGCACTGTCCGGAACGGCCATGATCGCATCTGATAAAGGGTGCAGGGAAGAGCTCCTTAAGCAGTATCCGGAAGATTATATAAACAGGGCAAAAGCTTTTATCGATTACCTCTCAGTATATGATGAGATGAGTGTCATAAATGATAATGACACCATAGGTTATATCTCACCGGTATCGGAGACAGGTATCTACGGCAGGCTCTGGAATATGGCAGAGCGCTCGGGAGTCGGATTTAACATAGATTTAAATAAGATCCCGTTCAGGCAGGAGACCATAGAGATATGCAACGGACTCGATATCGATCCGTATATACTTAGCTCATCGGGATCCCTGCTGATCACATCGGATGACGGTCCGGAGATAATAAAGGCATTATCATCAGCGGGCATACCTGCAGAGATAATCGGCCGCACTACAGATAAAAATGACAAGCTCATAATAAATAAAGACGAAGAGAGATATCTGACCAAACCACAGTCAGATGAGATATACAGGATACTCGGATAACAGGAGGAGAAACATGAGAGAAGAGATACTTAGGGTCATAGAAAAAAACAGCCGTATCGAAACCAAGGAACTGGCGGTACGCCTCGGCCTCACGGAAGCGGAAGTCGTGGAAGAGATGCAGGCCATGGAAAATGAAGGTATCATCTGTGGTTATCATACGATGATCAACTGGGAAAATACCACAGACGAAAAAGTAACGGCTCTGATCGAAGTAAAGGTGACTCCCCAGCGCGGTGAAGGCTTTGACCACATGGCGGAGAGGATATACAACTATCCGGAAGTACAGTCGGTATACCTGATAAGCGGCGGCTTTGACATACTCATCACCATCGAGGGCAAGACCCTCCGTGAGGTATCCCAGTTTGTATCTGACAAGCTATCGACATTTGAATCGATCGTGAGCACAGCCACCCATTTCATACTCAAGAAATATAAAGATCACGGAACGATAATGACTAAAAAACATGAAGATGAAAGGCAGATAATAACACCATGAGAAATCCTTTATCAGAGACTATTGTTAACATCAAGCCGTCCGGCATAAGAAAGTTTTTTGATATTGTAAGTGAGATGAAAGACGCCATATCACTGGGTGTGGGCGAGCCGGACTTTGACACTCCCTGGCATATCAGGGATGAAGGTATCTACTCTCTTGAAAAGGGCAAGACCTTTTATACATCAAATTCAGGACTACTTGAGCTGCGCCAGGAGATATCAAATTATCTCATGCGCAGGATTCATACATCATACGATCCTAAAAAGCAGTGCATCATCACTGTCGGAGGATCGGAGGGTATCGATATAGCACTCAGGGCTATGCTGGATCCCGGCGATGAGGTGCTGATCCCCCAGCCTTCATATGTATCATATGAGCCATGTACCATACTGGCAGGCGGCAAGCCTGTGATCATCAACTTAAAAGCTGAGAATGAGTTCAGACTGACACCTGAGGAAATACTAGATGCCTGTACCGAAAAAACCAAAGTACTGGTGTTGCCCTTCCCCAACAATCCTACAGGTGCCATCATGGAGAGAGAGGATCTTGAAAAGATCGCAAAGGTCATCGAGGAGAAAGACTTATTTGTCATCTCCGATGAGATCTACTCAGAGCTCTCCTACAAGGATCAGCACGTCTCAATTGTCGAGATGCCCGGCATGAAGGAGAGGACCATACTGATAAACGGTTTTTCAAAAGCATATGCCATGACAGGATGGAGACTCGGATACGCATGTGGTCCCGAGGAGATCATCTCCCAGATGACCAAGATCCATCAGTTCTGCATCATGTGTGCTCCTACTACCAGCCAGTATGCTGCCATCGAAGCTCTTAAAAACGGAGATGACGATGTGGCAAAGATGAGGGATGCATACAATCAGAGGAGGAGATTCCTCATGAATGCCTTTAAGGAGATGGGACTAGAGTGCTTTGAGCCCTACGGAGCCTTTTATGTATTCCCCTGCATTAAAGAATTTGGCATGACCAGTGATGAGTTTGCCACAAGACTCCTTAAGGAGGAAAAGGTAGCAGTCGTACCCGGTACAGCATTTGGCGACTGCGGAGAGGGATTTTTGCGTATCTCCTATGCATACTCGATAGACAATCTTAAAGTTGCTCTTTCCCGTATCAGCAATTTCATAGAAAGACTGCGCAGCGAGAAATAAATAATGAATATAATACTCCATCAGCCGGAGATACCGGCCAATACCGGAAATATAGGCAGGACCTGTGTGGCCACCGGCACAAAACTGCATCTCATAGAACCCCTTGGTTTTCGCATTGATGAAAAGCAGATAAAGCGTGCCGGCATGGACTACTGGGATAAACTCGATTACACCAGATATATCAATTACGAGGATTTCCTCATAAAGAATCCCGGAGCTAAGATCTGGTATGCCACCACAAAGGCTGAAAAGACGTATACCGATGTGTCTTATTCGGAAAATGATTTCATAATGTTTGGTAAAGAGAGCGCCGGAATACCTGAGGAAATACTTGTGGAAAACAGGGAATCATGTATCAGGATACCGATGCTCCCGGATATCAGATCTCTTAATTTATCCAACTCTGCAGCAATAGTTTTATATGAAGCTCTGCGCCAGACAGGGTTTAAGGATCTTGAATCAAAAGGTGAGCTCCACAGACTGACCTGGAAATAGATGGATACATATTTATCAAGAGACAACTTCAAATGTTTTAAGGGATATCTCGCGATATGCGTTTTTATCCATCACCTCTTTCAGTTCACGGGACTGTTCTGGGATACGTTTATAGGTTACCCTATGTATCTCCTCGGACATTTTGCCGTGATACTTTTTTTGTTTGCATCAGGATTCGGACTGGGCTCGTCGGTCATTGCCAAACCTGAGTCTTATATAAAGGAGTTTCCGAAAAAGAGGCTCCTGCCCTATTATGTGACATATTTATTTTTTGTGGCTCTGTATGTGATATACGAGTTTAAATGGGGCAGCGGTATCAGCGGCTCACTCCTGCTTAAATCATTATTTTACGGAGGCACTTATATCAGCTTTGGATGGTATCTTCAGCTTACCCTCGTACTTTATATTGTCTTTTATCTCATATTCAGATTATTTAAAAAGACAGGTGTGAGGATTTTTTGCCTCTGGATGTTTGTGATCCTCTTTATGGGTATCAGCTTTATGATTTATCCTCCGGAGAGCAATTACATATATGTATTTGCTTTTGCTGTCGGCATCAGCCTCGCATATTTAAAAAACAGGATTACGGATTTTCTCTCCCATCATCCGTATATGGCATTTATATTTATGACAGCATGCTTTTGCATCTTTACGATTGTCAGAGTGCTCATACTCTTTAGATTAAAAGAGCAGATATACGCTTTCCACGGATACGGACTTTTATATCTTTGTGCCATGATTATTTCTGACACATTCCTGATATTTATGATCATCACACTCTTATGTGTCATAAACAGACTGGCACCTAAGGTGATAGACAATCCGGTCAGCAGATTCCTTGGCAGATATTCACTGGAGATGTATGCCATCCAGGGACTGGTGCTGAGAGTACTAAACGGTGTGATCAAAAATCCGTATGCATATATACTGGGATGCGGATGCGTGGTGATCGTATCAGCCGTCATACTTAACAAGGCAGTTGCTTTTATGACAGCCCGTATAAAGACTGTGTAGAACTTTACACCTGTTTTTGCGTATGTTTTGAACAAAATGACAATAAAACGACTGTTTCAATAGGTAATTATTATAAAATGTATTAGTAGAATTTGTGATTTTTTAAAGATATAATTTCCGTGTAATATATAAAATACGAAAGTTTTATGTTAAAATCCAATTAACATTTGGCAACAAAGCCAAAAAAATTTTTTAAAAGAAAGGGATGGACAAGGACATGACTTACAGCGAAATTTACACTTATGTTAAGAGTGCAGTTGCCAAGAAAAACGTTAAGAAGCTCGGCAACGTTGCAATCTCAATCTACGTTACAGACGAGGGAGCTACAGGCGAGTTTTACATCGCAGTTAAAGACGGCGAGCTCGAGATTGAGAACTTCAAGTATGAGGATTACACAGCTCATCTTTCAATCAGCAGCGCAGATCTCAAGAAGATCGTAGACGGCAAGAAGGTTTCATACAGCTTTGATGACGGAGACGATGCTCAGGGCAAGGCTCTCATCGCAGCTCTTGTAGCAACAGCACCTGCAAAGGCTCCTGCCAAGGCAGAGGCTAAGAAGGCACCTGCAAAGAAAGCACCTGCAAAGAAGGCAGCTCCCGCTAAGAAGGCTGAGGAGAAGAAAGCAGAAGCACCCAAGGCTGAAGCAAAGAAAGCAGAGCCTGCAAAGAAGGCACCTGCAAAGAAAGCTTCTAAATAATATAGAAACAACAAATAAAAAAAGCCGCACATGCGGCTTTTTTTATTGCCTGATATTAAGATTATCCGTTAACCTTTGCAAGAAGGTCATTTACGTCAATGCCGTGTACCATGGCAGCTTCCTCAAGGGTCTCACCCTGGGATGCGGGACATCCGAGACAGTGCATACCGATCTCAAGGAGAGCAGGTGCGATGTCGGGGTTGATCATGAGTGCTTCGCCGATTGTTGTATCTTTTGTTATCTCAGCCATTTTATTATCCTCCGTATTTATTTCTTTTTTAAACCGTAGATATCATTACATATTTTTCCTAAAATTACAATGTGGATTTTTTTATAACGAAGATGACAGGGTTGACATAAAAATAATATGTAAATCATAAGTTAACAAATTCTTAAAATTTTGAGAAAAAACCTTAAAAAAAGCTATTAAAAGAAGCAGAAAATCCAAATCCGTATTGAATAAAATTTTTTTGATGGTTATAATTATTAGGCACGGCATCTGTCGTAATGACAGTATTAAATCCGCGTAAAACAGTCATAACGACTGTTTCAAAAATATACTTTTATAGGAGGCATTTCAAATGAGTTATGAAATGAAGCCCGAATGGGAAGGTTTCAACGACGGCAAGTGGTGCAAAGAGATCAATGTACGTGATTTCATCCAGAGAAACTACACACCTTATGATGGTGATGATTCGTTCCTCGTAGGCCCCACACAGGACACAAAGGATCTTTGGGAGCAGGTTCTTGATCTTTCAAGACAGGAGAGAGAAGCAGGCGGCGTTCTTGATATGGATACAAAGGTTGTTTCTACCATCACTTCACACGGTCCCGGATATCTTGACAAGTCAAAGGAGAAGATCGTAGGTTTCCAGACAGATAAGCCCTTCAAGCGTTCTATGCAGCCTTACGGCGGTATCCGTATGGCAGAGAAGGCTTGTGCAGATAACGGATACACAGTAGATCCCGAGATTTCCGAGTTCTTCTCAACACACAGAAAGACACACAACGCAGGATGCTTCGATGCTTACACACCTATGATGAGAGCATGCCGTTCATCACATGTTATCACAGGTCTTCCCGATGCTTACGGACGTGGACGTATCATCGGTGACTACAGACGTGTTGCACTTTACGGTATCGACAGACTTATCGAGGATAAGGAAGCTCAGAAGGAGTCAACAGGACGTGTTATGACAGATGATGTTATCCGTCTTCGTGAGGAGCTTTCAGAGCAGATCACAGCTCTCAAGATGATGAAGGAGATGGCTGCTTCTTACGGATGCGATATCGCAAGACCTGCTAAGAACGTACAGGAAGCTATCCAGGCTACATACTTCGGATACCTTTCAGCAGTTAAGGAGCAGAACGGTGCAGCTATGTCCCTCGGACGTACATCTACATTCATCGACTGCTATGCAGAGCGTGACCTTAAGAACGGTACATTCACAGAGGAGCAGATCCAGGAATTCGTAGATCACTTCATCATGAAGCTTCGTTGCGTTAAGTTCGCTCGTACACCTGAGTACAACCAGATCTTTGCCGGCGATCCCGTGTGGGTAACCGAGTCACTCGGTGGTGTTGGTGTAGACGGACGTCACATGGTTACAAAGACTTCATTCAGATACCTCAACACACTTAACAACCTTGGTGCAGCTCCCGAGCCTAACCTTACAGTTCTCTGGTCAACAAGACTTCCCCGTCCCTGGAAAGAGTTCTGTGCCAAGATGTCTATCCGTTCTTCATCTATCCAGTATGAGAACGATGACCTCATGAGAGTAACACACGGTGATGACTATGCTATCGCTTGCTGCGTATCTTCAATGAGAGTTGGTAAGGAAATGCAGTTCTTCGGTGCAAGAGCTAACCTTGCTAAATGTATGCTTTACGCTATGAACGGTGGTATCGATGAGGTTACCAAGAAGCAGGTAGGACCTAAGTACAGAAAGTACGAAGGCGATGTTCTTACATATGACAAGTTCATGCCTATGTTTGAGGATATGATGGAGTGGCTTGCAGAGACATATGTCAACACACTCAACATCATCCACTACATGCACGACAAGTACTGCTACGAGAGAGCACAGATGGCTCTTCACGACAGAGATGTAAGAAGATACTTCGCAACAGGTATCGCAGGACTTTCAGTTGTAGCTGACTCACTCTCAGCTATGAAGTATGCAACGGTTAAGCCTATCAGAGATGAGGACGGCGTGATCGTTGACTTCGAGACAACAGGTGATTTCCCTAAATACGGTAATGATGATGACAGAGTTGACTCAATCGCTCAGGATATCGTATCACTCTTCATGAAGATGATCAGAAGACATCATACATACAGAGACGGATTCCCGACACAGTCAGTTCTTACAATCACATCTAACGTTACATACGGTAAGGCTACAGGTAACACACCTGACGGACGTAAGAAGGGACAGCCTTTCGCACCCGGAGCTAACCCTCTCCACGGAAGAGACAGCCACGGTGCAGTTGCATCACTTTCTTCAGTAGCTAAGCTTCCTTTCATGGATGCTCAGGACGGTATCTCTAATACATTTACCATCATCCCCGGAGCACTCGGAAAAGAGGATACTGTATTCGCAGGTGACATCAACGTAGATCTTAATAAATAATTTAAGATATCTGATATAAAAGCTTTGGATCAATCAAAGGAGGTAACGGTCATGGAAAATGAAAAGCTAACGGATGATCAGATGATATCCGACCTGGTTGCCCAGCTCGATGCGGGCTTCGCAAACGGTGTTGGTCATGTAAACGTAGGAACTGAAGAAGGACAGGCCGGCAGCAGATCAGTTCAGACTATGGGTTGCACAGACTGTTCCCGTACGCCTCTCGCATGCAGCGTACCCACCTTTGAAGATCCGAGACTTGACGATTATAAATAATTATTACAGGAGGAAAATAAAATGGCAGACGCAAGCAAAGCACAGATCAACAATCTTGTTTCATTATTGGACGGCTATGCTACAAAGGGTGGACATCACCTTAATGTTAATGTACTTAACAGAGAAACACTTATCGATGCTCAGAAGCATCCCGAGAACTATCCTCAGCTCACAATCCGTGTATCAGGATACGCAGTAAACTTCATTAAGCTTACTCCCGAGCAGCAGGCTGATGTAATCTCTCGTACATTCCACGAGTCAATCTAATCCTTATATAGGGCATAAAAAATACCCCCTGACGCTAAGCACAAGCGCAATGCGTCAGGGGGTATTTTTTTATGCCGTTTGGAAAATATATAATTGGATTCGAAGGGGAGGGGGAATGTACTTAGATTCATCTTGGGTAAAAAATAGGTGCAAAGGAAAAGGTGGTAATGTGGGGGAATAATGAAAAAGATGGGATTTTTACGAATCAAGAAAATAAAGAAATCAGGGTATTTTCTTGGGGAAATAATTGCAGAAATATGGTAAAATATTGAAGTGTGTATGATAGTATGCCGATAGACTATATTGGTATTTTCAAATTATGAAAAACAAGAATCTGATTCAATTTAAAAAACTGAAAAAGAACAGGGCAGGTCTGTCTATATTTTTCAACCTGATCCTGATCATTCTGGTGCTGGCCATTGTCTCTGTAGGCGTGGCGGCCGTCTCTTTCAGTACCATCAAGTCCAAGATGATGGGAGAGTACGTATCCCTCCACGGACTGGCTTCGATATATGAGGAAGGATTAAAGCAGGGAGATGAAAATATATACGATATCCTGGATGCGTCCGGCAGAGATTATATCCTCCTTGATTCAGACGGGGATATCATAAAGCAAAACGGCGAAAATACATGTACCATGGACGGAGGTCTCAGCGTATTTTTCGCAGAGGAGATGGTGATATACGGAGACTCTGAAAAGAATCTGATCATCCGTGATGATGACGGGGAAGTGACCGTTGACTTTGGAATGATATTAAGAGATCTCTGGAGGGAAGCTTTTACATTCAGGAAAACGGCAGACAGCTACGTCACTATGGGTATCGAGGAGCGGCAGCCCGGTATATCCGTGGATATAAAGACAGATAGTGATAAAGACGACAGAATAATCTCACAGGATGAGATAATCGAGTTAACCAAAGAGATAGGCAGATGGAATACAGGTATCGTCTCATATCCCCTTTGGTGTGCCCTCTCAGTCAATGACGGTAATGAGCAGCTCATAGGCAAGCTGAGTATCAACATAGATAAAAGTGACGCACTCATCGTGATGCTCCTGGCAGTACTCCTGGAGATAATGGCCGTGATAGTCCTCATCATAGGTATCATCAGGGTCATCAGAAACGTGATGCGTCAGAAAAAGATACTGAATCTCTATATGACCGATCCGATCACAGGCGGGAACAACTGGTCATACTTTATCATAAAGGGCGAGTCGTTCCTTAAAAAAGGCTCAAACAGAAATAAGTCATTTGCAGTGATCGAGCTTGTATTTATCAAGTACAGAAATTTCTGCATGTGCCATTCCGTAGCTGATGGCGAGGAGGTCATAGAAAAAATCTATAGCATAATCAGCTCAGGCCTTGGCAAGAAAGATATCGTGGCTCACTTAACCCACGCAGAGTACGCGATCCTCACAGAGTATAAGGATGAGGAGGAGCTGAAAGTCAGACTCCGCAATCTCCTGGCAGTTCTTGAAAATATTGACGGATCCCATAAATTTGCATTTCATATCGGCGTGGATATGATGCCTGCCGTAAAAAATGAAAAAGGCAAATTTATAAAGAGAAAAAAACTGAATCTGGAGACAGATTACAATAATGCATGTACGGCAAGGGCAACCCTTGAATCAAGCGATGACTCAAGGATAGCATTTTACGGAGAGAAGATGCTGAAAGAGCAGATGTGGCTCGATCAGGTAGGCGAGCTCCAGCAGAAAGCCCTTGATAATGAAGAGTTCAAGGTTTATTACCAGCCCAAGTATGAGCCGTCTACCAGAAAGCTTAAGGGAGCAGAGGCCCTCATCAGATGGCAGAGCCCGGAGCTTGGTTTTGTATCACCCGGCAAGTTCATACCGATATTTGAGAACAACGGATTTATCACAAAGATCGATCACTATATGATCAGCCATGTGGCAAGAGACCAGAAGGAGTGGCTCGACCAGGGTATGGATTGTGTACCCGTATCAGTCAATGTATCGAGAGCTCACTTTATAGAAAAGGATCTGGCCGATCAGATCAGAAACATGGTGGACAACGCGGGAGCACCCAGGCGTCTCATAGAGATAGAGCTCACCGAGAGCGCATTCTTTGATGACAAGGCTGCGATGATCGAAACCATCAATAAATTAAAGAGTTACGGATTTGCAGTATCCATGGACGATTTCGGTTCCGGATATTCATCTCTTAACTCACTTAAGGATATGCCGCTGGATGTACTGAAACTCGACGCGGAATTCTTTAGGGGAGAGAATGCCGAAGAGAGAGGCGAGATAGTCGTATCGGAAGCCATAAAGCTCGGCAAGCAGCTGAATATGAGGATAGTAGCCGAGGGCGTAGAGGACAGGAGTC
Organism: uncultured Lachnospiraceae bacterium; assembly: GCA_902793845.1. Taxonomy (GTDB): domain Bacteria; phylum Bacillota; class Clostridia; order Lachnospirales; family Lachnospiraceae; genus NK4A136. Next base: position 39,836 of record CADBFE010000016.1, read on the forward strand.
AGGTTGACTTCCTTGCGGAAAAGGGATGCGATATGATCCAGGGATTCATATTTGACAAGCCCATAGCAAAAGGTGAGTTTATAGATAGATTAAAGACCGGAGTGGCAAAAAATAATGGATAGCGAAAAAGAATACAGTAATTACATATCATATATAAGCACGGCGAAAATAATAAGTCTTTTATGTGTACTTATATTTCATTGCTGCCTGTTTTTTGCAAACAATCCTTTCTGGCCCACAAGAGCGGAAAAGACATCAACCGTTGCATATTATCTGTGCGAATATTTGGATCTGACCATTATCGCCACATTTGTAATGGCATCGGGATATCTGTTTTCAGAGAAATTAAAGAGAAAAAAGATTACCGTATCGGGAGAGATCGCTGCCAAGACAAAACAGTATATCGGCAATTATCTGATATACGGTGCACTCTGGCTGGTCCCTACATATACACTCTTTGATTTCAGCTGTTTCGGAAGAGAATCGGGTACAAGCCTGCTTGACGGATATTACCTGATGGTGATGGGTGTATTCTCCGATCATTTATGGTTTTTGTGGATGCTCTTCTGGATCGCGATATTCTGGATACTGTGTCATAAACTCCTTAAAGGATGGGGACTTCCGGCAGCAGCCTTCATAGGAATGGGATATGCGCTTTTTGCCCAGTTTGTACTGGCAGATGCTCCGTATTTTAAGATAAGCCAGATCGGACAGTATGTGATGGTTTATTTTGCCGGTATACTGCTGTCTCAATTTAAGGATGCATATGAGAAGTTAAGCGGAATCGTTTTAGTTATAATAATATGTATGACGTTCGGACTTATGACGGCATACGTTATTATAAAACCGGAATATTTCATATGGAACTGGCTGATCAAGATCGTCTCAGGATTATTCGTTATATCTTTATTCAGACTGATGTCTGTTACTAAATTTTATAAAGATACCGGAAAGACAGGGTTATGGAAATATTTAAAAAAATACAGCTTTGAGATTTATCTTTTCAATATGCCGTTTCCGTACCTGTTCTTCAGGATAATATATCCTTTTACCGGAAGTATTCCTGCCGTGTGCATAATACTGAATATACTGCTTTCGTTTGTTTCCATACTCTGTACAGTGCAGATATGTGTAGTAATTAAGAATTTTATAAAGAAGGTTTTTGCAAGTGGAAAAGAAAAAACAAAATGAAAATGAGAAAAAAAGAAAAAGTATAATAAGTCAGGTTACGATGCCACTCGTACTTTTTCTGACAATACTTTTGATAATCGACGGTTTATTTCTTTATATATTTAATCTCTCCTACTATATAGTTCAGAGAGAAGAAACCGCCGCACGGGAAGCTATATATACCGCAAACTGCTTTATGGAGTTTAAGACCATCGGATGGCTGTCTGAGTACTGGCAGGAACATTATGATGAGATGGAACTGGTCTACGACCTGCCGGATATAATCAGAAAAGAAGCGGAAATCAACAGTCTGATGGAAGAATATCATACGGTTTGGGATACAGAAGAGGAAACGGTGGAAAATGCTTCACCTGAAGCACAGAGGGTATTTGCCGAACTTGCATATGCCAGAATCTGTGAGACACTGACACGTATCAAGATAGACTTTAACCCGTTCTATCTGTACAGCTTTACCATAAAAAATGATGAGATGTTCTATATGGCTACAGGTACCCTTGAAAATGAAAAGAGGATAAGCCAGGGAGGAGAACTGTTTGAACTGGGTGTAACTACCCCTTATGCGGAGGGCGTATATCCCGTACTTGATGAGATAGTTAAGACAGGAAAGTTTGTTGAAAATATCGAGACATCACTTTCTCCGGGAGCAGACAGCAGCCTGGTCCACATGTTTGCACCTGTGTATGACGAAGATGGTGAGGTAGCTCTTTATGTGGGAGTAGCTCTCCCGTGGAAGGACCTGATCATATCTTCCCTCCGTATCACAATAATATTCTGTGTCATCACATTGATATTCTTTATACTAATAGGATTTTATATTTCAGGCCTCCTCATTAAGAAGGTAACAGGACCTGTAGGCGTGGAAAAACTGGCTCTGTCCAGATATAAAGTATACAAGGATCCGGAGAAGCTTAAAGAAAACCTGTCTGATGTCCAGTCAAATAATGAGATAGAAGAACTTGCAGTCGACTTCTCTGAAATGGCTGACGAAATAGACAGATATATAATTGAGAATCAGAAAGCAACTGTCGACAAAGAGCGAATGAAGGCAGAGCTCTCAATGGCAAAGACTATCCAGGAAAGCAGACTGCCGAGCAAGTTCCCTGCATTCCCTGACAGAAAAGATTTTGACATATATGCATCAATGACTCCGACCAAGGAAGTCGCAGGAGATTTTTACGATTTCTTTATGGTGGATGATGATCATATAGCTCTCGTCATAGCTGACGTATCGGGTAAAGGTATATCGGCATCCCTCTTTATGATGCTCTCAAAGGCTATCATCAGATGCCGACTCCTGGGTGGCGAGAGTCCTGCAGATGCGCTTGACAAGAGTAATGCCCAGATCATGCAGGGTAATGACAGCAACATGTTCGTAACTGTATGGGTTGCAGTCATCGACCTGCGTACAGGTAAAGGTCTGGCTGCAAATGCAGGTCATGAGCATCCTGCTCTCAGGAGAAAAGACGGAAAGTTTGAGCTGGTAAAATATCGTCATTCTCCGGCGATGGGCGTAATGGACGGTATCCCCTACACAGAGCATGAGTTTACACTTGAGCCCGGAGACACCCTGTTTGTTTATACGGACGGTGTACCTGAAGCAACAAATATAAACAGCGAGCTGTTTGGTGAAGAAAAACTCCTTGTGGCATTAAACAGGGATCCTGATGCAGCCCCTGAGGTGATCGACCGTAATGTCAAGAAATCAATTGATATGTTTGTCGATGAAGCAGAGCAGTTTGATGACATCACGATGCTGACATTTAAGTATTTCGGACCACAGAAGGAAGAGTAGACCTGATCGGTATTTAAAAGGGGATTGCAGATGGCGGACAGACTCTCTCCCGATATACTGGAGAGCTTAAAATCATATATTGAGACCCACTTTATCCCGCCGGTTTTCGAAGAAGCAGAAGTATCTGAGATAAAGGCGCCTGCCAGTAAGAATAAGAATAGACTGTTCGGGCTGTTTGAATCCGGGGCAAACGCAAATGCGGTGATGTTTACCGGCGCCGGCAAATGCGCCGCAAGGGAATCTGCTCCCATGGAAATGGCACCCATGGAGGATGTGGATGCATATGATGCCCGTAGCCTTGAGGATGTGGTCAGAAATATATCTGACACATGGCAGGAAAGTCTGTTCAGGATAATAGACGAAAAGGGGATGGCCGATACGGATGTATATAAAAAAGCCGGCATCGACAGAAAACTCTTTTCAAAGATCAGGAGCAATAAGGACTATAAGCCAAAGAAAGATACGGCAGTGGTCCTTGCCCTGGCTCTGGAGCTTAATCTCGATGAGACAAGGGATATCCTCGGACGGGCCGGATATGCACTGTCCCCAAGCAGTATATCCGATCTCATAATTGAGTACTTTATCACAAATGAAATATATGATCTCTATACGATCAACCTGGCATTATTTGAACATAAGCAGCCTCTGCTCAGTGAATGAGCGGAGGTTTTT
>CADBFE010000017.1 GCA_902793845.1 uncultured Lachnospiraceae bacterium
CTGACGGAGATGATAAGAAAACTGCCGGGGCATCAGACGACGACAGGAAAGCAAAGGTAAAGGAAAATCTCGACAACGACGAGAAGATCAACAAAGACCTTGGGAAAGATCTCTTCGATAAGAATAAGGACGATATGAAAGCAAAGGCCGTAAAGAACGGCATTGAAAACAATCGTATCGATCTCGTAAACCAGATCCTTGGCGGTAGGGACGACGAAGAGCAAAAGTTTAACGTTGTAAAATAAAATCACCTGAAATCATAAAACGCAGTCACTTAAGGGGCTGCGTTTTTTGTGTGTGCAGACCTGCCGGGAGGCAGGTTATGAATAGTTGACAAAGGTATTATAATTATACGGTAAACAACTTAATCGGAGGAAATATTTATGAAAAAGAAAATTATGTTACTTGTATGCAGTCTTATTATAGGACTTATGGGATGCGGTTCAAATACCGAGCCCGGGACAGAGGCTGTTGTAAACGAGCCTGAAGTTGTAGAGCTTGACGCAGAGACAGATGCAGCTGATGCAGAGAACCCGGTAGACAGTGAGGACACTTCAGATGATGAAACATCTGATGCCGAAGCTCCCGCAGAAGGATCTGAGGAAGTGACTGCAGACGATGGGGCAGCCGATACAGATCTCATTACCGAAGATCAGGCTCTTGCTGCAATTAAAAAATACTGGTTTGAAAAGGAACCGGAATTAGAGGATATGCTTGATTCGGATGAGTATACCATATACTTTGAGGTTACAACCAATGATGACGGTGAGATTGTGGTTCTCTACAGATCATATACAGCAGCAGAGACACGCTACTACATCGATCCTGAGACAGGCAATGCCAATATCACAGAGCTTGTACCCGGAATCTTTGATGAAGAGACTGCATCAAACGAAAAGTTAAATATCAGGGACTACATGGACTGATCAATGGTAAACAAATTATAAAATATCATATGTGATAATTTTGCGATTATTTTTTTAATATCGCAGATAAAGAGGGGAGGCTTGTAAAACTTGTAAAGCACCCCTCTTTTATGATATTATTGAAAATTGAGCGTAACGGTGCAGAAGGTATTTTTGTACCGATTATATTCATAAATTTTCAAACAAGATTTTTATGTGAGGTGTAAGGAAATGACAAAGAGTTTTGAAGATTTACTTTCAAGAGTAAACGCATGCAGCACAAAGAAGCTTGCCGTAGCTGTAGCACAGGACAAAGCAGTCCTTGAGGCAGTTAAGGTTGCAAAGGAGCGCAAGATCGCAGATGCTATCCTCGTAGGTGATGAGGACAAGATTAAGGAGATCGGCGCAGAGCTTTCAATGGATATGTCCGAGTATCGCATCATCGATGAGAAGGATATAGTTGAGGCTTCACTTAAGGCAGTTAAGCTTGTGCATGACGGAGAAGCTGATATGTATATGAAGGGTCTCCTCCCTACAGGTACATTCTTAAAGAGCGTACTTAACAAGGAAGTAGGACTTCGTACAGGCAAGCCCCTCTCACACGTTTGCGTATTTGAGATTCCCGGAATCGACAGACTGTTATTCCTTACGGACGTTGCATTTATGCCATATCCTACAGTAGAGGATAAAAAGTGCATGATCGACTACACAGTAGAGGTTGCCAGTGCATGTGGCGTAGAGATGCCCAAGGTAGCATGCCTTGCAGCCCTTGAGACAGTTAATGAAAAGATGCCCGTATGTGTTGATTCTGCAAAGCTTACAGAGATGAACATTAACGGCGAGATTAAAAACTGCATCGTAGACGGTCCTCTCTCAATGGATATCGCTCTTTATAAAGAGGCAGCAGAGGAGAAGGGCGCACTTGACAGAAGAGTAGCCGGCGATGCCGATATCCTCGTATTCCCCGACATCCACGCAGGTAACCTTGTATACAAGACAATCGTACATATGGTACCCTGCAAAAACGGTAATATCTTAACAGGTACAAAGGCACCCGTTATCCTCACATCACGTTCGGATACCGTTGATGTAAAGGTTAATTCAATCGCTCTTGCAGCTGTAGTAGCAGAGAGCCTTAACAAGTAATCAGTCACTTCCATACATATATTAAGGAGAATAAAAATGATCAGATCGTTAATTATAAATCCCGGTTCAACATCTACAAAGATCGGTGTTTTCGAAGATGAGAAGATGCTTTTCGACGAGACACTCCGTCACTCTACAGAGGAGATCTCACAGTTCCCTACAATCGTTGACCAGAAGGATTTCAGAAAGAAGATTATCACAGACTTCCTTGCATCAAAGGGAATCAACCTTAAGGATATCAATGTAGTAGTAGGACGAGGCGGTATGCTCAAGCCTATCCCCGGCGGTACATATCCTGTATCTGACGCACTTCTTGAGGATCTCAAGATCGGCAAGCAGGGTCAGCATGCATCAAACCTCGGCGGTATCCTTGCAAGAGAGATCGGCGATGAGATCGGTGTTCACTCATATATCGTGGATCCCGTTGTAGTTGACGAGCTCGCACCTGTTGCCAGATATTCAGGTGTACCCGAGCTTCCCAGGACATCCGTATTCCATGCCCTTAATCAGAAAGCAGTTGCCAAGAGATATGCAAAGGAAAACGGCAAAAAGTATGAGGATCTTAACCTTATCGTGATCCACATGGGCGGCGGTGTTTCTGTAGGTGCCCATAAAAACGGTAAAGTAGTAGACGTATTCAATGCCCTCGACGGAGACGGCGCATTCTCACCTGAGCGTGCAGGCGGCGTTCCTTCAGGAGCACTTGTAAAGATGTGCTTCTCAGGAAAGTATTCTGAGAAGGAAGTATACAAAAAGATAGTTGGTAACGGTGGATTCAACGCATATCTTAATACCAACGATGCAAGAGACGTTGAGAAGATGATCGACGGCGGCGATGCTCATGCCAAAGAGGTTTATGACGCATTTATATACCAGGTATGCAAAAACGTTGGTGCCCAGGCAGCAGTCCTTGACGGCAAGGTTGACGCAATCGTTGTTACCGGCGGTATCGCATATTCCAAGTATGTTATTGAGGGTATTAAGAACAAGGTCAGCTGGATCGCACCTCTTACAGTATATCCCGGTGAGGATGAGCTTCTCGCTCTTGCACAGGGTGCACTTCGCGTAGAAAACGGCGAAGAGAAAGCTATGGAGTATTAATTTAGTCTTTAGCCAATAACTAAAAGGATGTAATTTTCAATGAAGTTAATTGATAAGATTTTCGGAACACACAGTGAGAGAGAGCTTAAGAGGATTGCTCCCACTGTGGACAAGATTGAATCTTTAAGAGACACCATGATGGCTCTTTCCGATGAGGAGCTTAAGGGTAAGACAGCGGAGTACAAAAAACGTTACGCAGACGGAGAATCCCTTGACTCGCTTTTGCCGGAGGCATTTGCCACAGTCCGTGAAGCAGCAAGGCGTGTGCTCAATATGGAGCATTACAGGGTACAGCTTATCGGTGGTATCATTCTGCACCAGGGCCGTATCGCCGAGATGCGTACAGGTGAAGGTAAGACCCTTGTCTCTACATGTCCAGCATACTTAAATGCCCTTACAGGTGAAGGCGTTCATATCGTCACTGTAAACGATTATCTGGCAAAGCGAGATGCTGAGTGGATGGGCCAGGTTCATGTTTTCCTCGGACTCACCGTAGGTGTGGTCCTTAATGACATGAAGCCCGAGGAGAGACAGCAGGCATACGGATGCGACATCACATATGTCACAAACAATGAGCTTGGATTTGATTATCTCCGTGACAACATGGCTATATATAAAAACCAGCTCGTGCTTCGCAATCTTAAATATGCCATCATCGACGAGGTTGACTCAGTTCTTATCGATGAAGCCAGAACACCTCTTATCATTTCAGGTCAGAGCGGCAAGTCCACAAGACTTTACGAAGTATGCGATATCCTTGCTACCCAGATGAAACGTGGTGAGGACCAGCAGGAACTCTCAAAGCTTGATGCAATCCTTGGCAATGAGCAGGAGGAGACCGGAGACTTTATCGTAAATGAAAAGGACAAGGTCGTAAACCTTACAGCCCAGGGTGTTGCCAAGGTTGAGCGGTTCTTCCAGATTCAGAACCTCGCAGATCCCGAAAATCTTGAGATACAGCACAATATTATCCTGGCACTTCGTGCACATAACTTAATGTTTAAGGACCAGGATTATGTGGTTCAGGATGATAAAGTCCTCATCGTTGACTCATTTACCGGCCGTATCATGCCGGGCAGGAGATTCTCCGACGGACTTCATCAGGCCATCGAAGCCAAGGAGCATGTCAAGGTTAAGCGTGAGTCCAAGACTCTTGCAACCATTACATTCCAGAACTTCTTTAATAAATTTGAAAAGACAGCAGGTATGACAGGTACGGCTCTTACCGAGGAGAGAGAGTTCCGTGACATCTACGGAATGGATGTTATCGAGATACCCACAAACCGCCCGGTTGCCCGTATCGATCATCAGGATTCTGTTTATAAGACCAAGAAAGAAAAACTCCACGCCATCGTTGAGTGTGTAAAGGAAGCTCATGCAAAAGGACAGCCTGTACTTGTAGGTACCATCAATATTGATGCATCCGAGGAAGTCAGCCGCCTCCTTGCAAAGGAAGGCATAAAGCATAAAGTACTTAATGCCAAGTTCCATGAACTCGAGGCAGAGATAGTAGCCGAGGCCGGTGTACACGGTGCAGTTACCATCGCTACAAACATGGCGGGCCGTGGTACCGATATCAAGCTTGATGATGAGTCCAAGGCAGCAGGAGGTCTGCGTATCATAGGCAGCGAGCGTCATGAATCGAGACGTATCGATAACCAGCTCCGTGGACGATCAGGACGTCAGGGAGATCCCGGCGAGTCCAAGTTCTTTATCTCACTTGAGGATGACCTCATGAGACTCTTTGGTTCGGAGCGACTGATCAACATATTTAATGCGATGGGTATCCCCGAAAACCAGGAGATACAGCACAGTATGCTGACCAATGCCATTGAGAATGCGCAGAAAAAGATAGAGATAAATAACTACGGTATCCGTAAGAATCTGCTTGAGTATGATCAGGTCATGAATGAACAGCGTGAGATCATGTACGCTGAGCGTAAACGTGTTCTTGACGGAGAGAGCATGCGTGATGTTATCTACAAGATGATCACGGATATTACGGAAAATTCCGTTGATACAGTTGTGGGTGATGATACTGCAAAAGAAAAGTGGGATCTGACAGAACTTAATGAACTCCTCCTTCCCATTGTGCCCCTTGAACCCATTACTGAGGACAGGATACCTTCAAGAAAAGACGAGCTTAAACAGCAGCTAAAGGAAGAGGCAGTCAAGCTTTACGAAGCAAAGGAGGCCGAGTTCCCTGAGGCTGAGCAGATCAGAGAGGTTGAGCGTGTCATCCTCCTTAAGGCAATTGACCGCAGATGGATGAACCATATCGACGATATGGATCAGCTCCGTCAGGGTTCATACCTTGTGGCATACGGCAATCAGAATCCCGTCCAGGAATACAAGATGGCCGGCTATGACATGTTTGATGCCATGACAGAGGGTATCAAGGAAGATACAGTCAGAATGCTCTTCAGGATCAAGGTTGAGCAAAAGGTTGAGCGAGAGCAGGTAGCCAAGGTTACAGGTACCAATAAAGACGAGTCCCTTCAGAAGGGTCCCGTTAAAAAGGATGCCAAGATTTATCCAAACGATCCTTGTCCGTGCGGCAGTGGTAAAAAGTATAAAAACTGCTGTATGGCAAAAGATAGATTATAAGGTTTTATATAAACCGAAAATAAAGGTGGTGAGCAGGTTGGTTGAATTAGACCAGATGAAATCAGAATTATTAACCTATGAAAGTCCACTTGCGGAAGTAAGGGATTCACTTTGACTTAGCAGGTAAGTCAAGGCGCATAGAAGAGTTGGATCTTGAGATGGCAGCCCCCGGCTTCTGGGACAACCCGGAGCGCAGTAACAAGCTGGTCAGGGAAGCAAAGAATCTCAAGGACACAGTAGATTTATTAAACAATTTAAGCCGTGCATATGACGATATACTGGAACTGATCGGTATGGCATATGAAGAGGGCGACCCGGAGCTCGTCCCTGAGATCAGGGCAGAGCTTGACGATTTTGAGACAAAGCTTGAGAGCATCAGACTCCGTACACTTCTCACAGGTCAGTATGATGCATGCAATGCGATCATCCGTATAAATGCAGGAGCCGGCGGTACAGAGAGCTGCGACTGGGCAGGCATGCTTTATCGTATGTATACCAGGTGGGCAGAGCGTAAGGGATTTACAGTAGAGGTACTTGATCTCCTTGACGGAGACGAGGCAGGTATCAAGTCTGTTTCGTTCCAGATAAACGGTGAGAATGCATACGGATATACCAAGTCGGAGCAGGGTGTGCACAGACTTGTCCGTATATCTCCCTTTAATGCACAGGGCAAGCGTCAGACATCATTTGTGTCTGTGGATGTTATGCCTGAGATAGAGGGCGATGCAGGTATAGAAATCAGGGATGAGGATCTAAAGATCGATACTTACAGATCATCGGGTGCCGGTGGCCAGCATATCAACAAGACATCTTCTGCAGTCCGCATTACCCATATACCTACAGGTGTCGTTGTGGCATGTCAGAATGAGAGATCCCAGTTCCAGAATAAGGATAAGGCCATGCAGATGCTGCGCGGTAAACTCCTCGCCCTTAAGGAAGCAGAGGAGGAAGCCAAGCTTAAAGGTATCCAGGGTGACTTAAAGGCTATCAATTTCGGAAGCCAGATAAGGTCATATTTCCTTCAGCCTTATCAGATGGTAAAGGATCACAGAACCGGAGAGGAGTGTGCCAATGCATCGGCAGTCCTCGACGGAGATATCGACCGTTACATAAACGCATACTTAAAGAAAAAGAGTCTCGGAACGTTATCGGATACACCGATTGAATAAGTTGAATTCCGAGGGTAAATAAAAAAATGACTTCCCGCATTGTGCAGCGGAGCGTGCACTCAGCGGAAAGTCATTTTTTATTTGCCCGAGTCTTTACTCAGTTTTATCTTTTTCGGCGCTCCGACACAATTCCTGATAGTAAACCGCATTGCAGCAGCAAAGGTACGGATATACATAGAGGAGCCCTATCCCAAATGACAGGAGACCTGCGATGAGCAGCGGTATGAAGCTGCACCACATCTTTATGAGGTATCCCCTTGGTACGCTCCTGTTTAGCCATGATGTCATGGTCATCACGAGAGCAGGATTGTCTTTCTCTATGTCGTGGATCAGGAAGTATGCCGGTACGAGCTGCATCCTGATATTGATCATAACGATAAAATACAAAACATAAACAACTGATTTCATGATCAGATTATCTGCATATACGGCAGGAACCAGTGACATGGTGAGGGAGAGGAGTATGGCGGGAACCGTCTCGATAAAGGCAATCCATATAGCCAGCCCCCCCATGTTTCTCTTGGTGCGCATGGCAGTAAAGAAATCACCGATATCTGTTTTTTCACCAAGTGACAGTTTTAAAAAGCAGGCGGACAGCCCGATACTGATATATGCCGAAATAGCATATGACACAAAACATGCGATGATGTATATCACTGTCTGGAGAAAGCCTGAGCCCGCAAACAGTGTGGGTATCATTGCTGTAGTCATGTTGATAAAGAAATAAAATAAGGCAAGGCGTACACCAAAAGAGTAATGCCCTGCCAAATCTGTTCTTGCTTTACTTTTTATATCTGCGATTGTGATCATTAATACTTTCCTGACGATTAAACGGTCTTATCAAAGTTTCCGCCTGTCGTCGCATCCTTTGCAAATGATTTGAAATTTTTTAAATAAGGGTTTTCTTTTTCGCCCTTGGGATATGCAATCCTTGTTGTGGTTGTGCCGCCGCATATATATGAGCGTCCGCATTCGGGACATATGGCGGTCTTTATCGATACGCTTGCCTGGAGTACCTTGCCGTCTCCTGTGGAAGCTTTTGCATAAGCATTATTTACATGTTCCTGCTCGTGAGCCCTGACTCTGCTGGCTGCACTCTCCGGAGACATTTTCTGAGGCGACTTAAAGGAAACCATCTCATCGGAACCGTCGACATACTTTCTGTTTTTGCATGTCTGACATTCCTCTTTCTTGGCAGTGCCCTTTATGGGATCGTCTATATTTGATTGTACGTCTCTCTGGATACCGAATGAACCGTATACTCCGGATGTGCCGGATGTACTGAACGGTCCGCCGATACCGCCTACAGATAGTGACATACTTTTGCTCCTTACAGATTATCTGTTGTATCGCCTTTTATCATATTCATCTGCTCATCGAGGGTTACACCGTATACTTCCTCGTATGCAGCATTTACTCTTGCTCTGTATTCCGGGTCTGTCTGAAACTTGTATACCGAGTAGCTGCCCATGCCTACTGTTACGACCAGTATCATGGCGCACATCGAACTGCCAAACATGGCTCCGAGGCTCATCTTTTTATCCTCGCCCTTTGACAGCTCAGCAAATATGAGTCCCAATCCGCCCAGCACCAGGGGGATCACTACTGTGTTATAGAGCAGGATGCTTATGATACCGAATATGATTGATAACTTTGCAAATTTATTTAAATTCTGCATGTCTGTTTCCTAAACATATAATTAATTATATTTTATCACTTTTACCTGATTAAAACAAATAAATAAATTAAAAATCAAGCTGCTCATCAAGGTCATCGTATTCCTGCTGATTCTGTTCATTAAATGTATCAATGTAGTTTTGCGTTTCTTCCTGAATCGCTTCGGTATCTGATACAGACTGCTGGAGTTCCTGATACTGCTTTACATCATTGCTTGCGGATTTTGTCGCCACAATGACTGTTACGATGATGCCGATAACTATGATGATAATGCCAAGGCCTATGTATTTATTTCTGTCGTTCATGATAAACCTCCGTTATTTTTAATTTACATAATATTATGTTATCATATTACATGTTTGATGATTATGATATTTTTGTGAAATAAAAGGGAAAAGAGCAATGTATACAGATGATGAAATAATGGATTTTGATAAAACATCCGATCCTGAAAGAAGAAAAAGGAAGAAATCTCCGCAGAGTTCAGGTACAAGGCGTGATGATTACATGGACCGTAAACCTGCAAAAAAGAGAAATCCTCTTGCACCGTTTACGATCGCTATGTGCCTGATTACGGCAGGATCTCTGTCAGTATCGGTGCTCCTTGCTCTCGGTGCATACACCCAGAGAAAGATGGAGAGGGAAGAGGCTGCATATATGGAGTCCATGTCTTCCCAGGAAGTTACCATCACTTTAGATGAACTCGATGCCATGAAGCAGGCAGCTTACGATCAGGGTGCCGCTGATAAAAAGGATGAGATCTATGATTATGTAAAAGATTACATGAGCCAGCCCGGGGCAGGGTCAATGGCACTGTTTTGGGAGATGTACCCTGAATATGTGATCTACAATACTTCAGGCGGATATGTATTTGAACCCATCAATCATGACATTCCGGAGCTTCAGATAGACAGGGACAATCTGACTGTATGCGAAAACGGTGAAGTAAAGCTTTATGAAAACGGCGTTGACGCAGGACATCTCGGCATCGATGTATCTTCATACCAGGGGGATATCGCATGGGATGAAGTGGCCGGAGCGGGAGTGGAGTATGCTTATATCAGAGCAGGTTACAGAGGCTACGGAACAGGCAAGCTTGTGGCTGATGAAAAAGCAGATGCCAATATAAACGGTGCTCTGTCAAACGGTATTAATACAGGTGTATATTTCTTTTCCCAGGCGATAAGCGAGGGAGAGATAGACGAGGAGATACAGATGCTCCTTGATGCAGTCGCTCCTTATGATAATTTCAACGGACCGTTTATCATAGATGTGGAAAAGGTCGAGGACAGTACTGCCAGAGGCAATCAGCTCTCAAAAGAAGAAAGAACCCAGCTCATTCTTTACTTCTGCAACAGAGTAAGAGAGCTGGGTTATGAGCCTGTGATCTACGGTAACTTAAATACCATGTTCAATATGCTGGATTCATCAAAGGTTGCCACCGAGACTGTATGGTATGCATACTATTCTGATTATTTGTATTATCCGTACAGACTTCACGGATGGCAGTATACATGTACATTTTCCATCCCCGGCATTACCGGAGATGTTGATGCAAGTATTATTTTTTGATCTTCATTGTTAATGATATTCTCTTTTTCTGGATATCGACATCAAGCACCTGTACATCGACTATGTCACCTACACTGACTACGTCGAGGGGGTGCTTTATATATTTGTCGGTGATCTGGGATATGTGTACGAGACCATCCTGATGTACACCTATATCCACAAATATACCAAAGTCGATTACATTTCTGACAGTTCCCTTAAGTACCATGCCTTTCTTTAAGTCCTTCATGTCGAGGACGTCGCTTCTTAGGATGGGAGCGGGCATATCTTCTCTGGGGTCTCTTGCAGGCTTCTTTAACTCATTGATTATATCGTTTAAGGTTATCTCGCCTATGCCCAGTTCTTCTGCCAGTTTTTTTCTGTCTTTAGCCTTTTCCTTTATTATACGGTCGAGCTTTGTCTCTTTACCTGATACGGGAGCCTCGTTATTTTTGTCATTTGATTTTTTGTCACTACCCTTATCAAATGATATGTTGCTTCCGTTTAATGCATTTGCGAGAGCCTGACCAAATACACTGTCGGTATTTCTCACTACAAAGGGCTTTTCCTTGCTCTTTTTTTCTTTTACATCCCTGTTCTTTTCCTGCTTTTCGGCGAGCTTTGCATTTTCGGATGCTACGCGCTGGGCCTCTCTTATATCATCAGCGTCAAAGCCGAGTTTTTTCATCATCTGCTTTACGGCTTCATAGCTCTCGGGATGTACACTTGTGGCATCGAGAGGATTGTCGCCTCCGGTGATCCTCATAAATCCGGCACACTGTTCAAATGCCTTGGGGCCGAGCTTGGGTACCTTTAAGAGCTGTTTTCTGTCGGTAAACTTTCCGTTTGCCTCCCTGTACTCTACGATATTTTTTGCTATCGGCTTTGATACGCCTGATATATATTCAAGGAGCGGAGCGGAAGCAGTGTTTAGATCCACGCCAACTTTGTTTACACTGTCCTCGACTACGCCAAGGAGTGCGTCTGAGAGTTTCTTCTGGTTCATGTCATGCTGGTACTGACCTACACCTATTGACTGGGGATCGATCTTTACAAGCTCTGCCAGCGGATCCTGAAGCCGTCTCGCGATGGAGGTGGCACTGCGCTGTCCCACATCGAAGTTCGGGAATTCTTCTGTTGCCAGTTTGCTTGCGGAATATACCGATGCACCGGCTTCGTTTACAATTACATATGATACGGGCTTGTCCAGTTCTTTTAATAGATCAACGATCACGAGTTCCGATTCTCTTGATGCTGTACCGTTACCTACTGATATAAGGTCGACATTATACTGCTTTATGAGTTTTTTGAGTACAGCCTTGGACTCCTCGATTTTCTTCTGGGGTTCTGTGGGAAAGATGACTGTGGTAGCGAGTACCTTTCCGGTAGGATCGACTACAGCCAGCTTGCATCCTGTACGGAATGCAGGGTCCCAGCCAAGTACGGTCTTTCCTGCGATGGGCTGCTGCATGAGGAGCTGTTTTAAGTTTTTGCAAAAAACCGAAATGGCACCATCTTCAGCTTTTTCGGTCAGCTCGTTTCTGATATCCCTCTCTATTGACGGAGCGATGAGACGGTCGTAGCTGTCCTCGATTGCTTCCTTTAGGAGCGGAGTAGTATATTCGTTTGCATTCTTTATGATCTGCTTTTCAAGATATGCGAGGATTTTATCCTTGGGCGCTGCTGTCTTTACTGCGAGGATTTTTTCTTTTTCTCCTCTGTTAAGGGCCAGGACTCTGTGACCTACTATTTTAGGTATGTCCTCTTCAAAGTCATAGTACATTTCGTAAACAGACTCGGCTTTTTCGTCTTTTGCTTTTGAAGATATCCTTCCTTCTTTAAATGATATCTCTCTTATGTATGTTCTGTAGTCCGCATTATCCGATACGTCTTCGGCGATGATATCCTTTGCTCCTGCAACTGCATCGGCAGGGGTCTTTACATCCTTTTCTTCGTTTACATATTTCTCAGCTTCGGATAAAACAGGCTGGGTAGCGTTTTGTGAGAGTATGAATAATGCAAGGGGTTCGAGACCTTTCTCTCTTGCAACCGATCCCCTTGTCTTTTTCTTTTGTTTATAAGGTCTGTAGAGGTCCTCTACAGCTACCATTGTCATGGCATCCTCGATTTTTTTCTTTAACTCTTCTGTCAGTTTGCCCTGTTCCTCTATGGATGCAAGTACAGTTGCTTTTCTCTCCTCGAGTCCTCGGAGATACTCGAGTCTCTCATGGAGATTACGGAGGACCTCATCATTAAGAGAGCCTGTTACTTCCTTTCTGTATCTTGCGATGAACGGGATTGTGTTTCCTTCATCGATCAGCTTTACCGTAGCTTCTACCTGGCTTACTTTTATATCCAGTTCTTTTGCGATAGTTTCGTTAATGTTCATTTACTTTTTCCCTTTTTTGTTATTCTGTTTGCGAAAGCGCAACACTAAAATTTTACAAAAAAACGTAAAGTAACGCAAATTGAAAAGAGGTCATGTTATAATGGCTCTTGTGGAGATTAATATATGTATTTTGAGATAACATATCCGGAAGTTCTGATTTTCATTTCTGTCATATGGATTATGGTCAGGATTATTTTCGGTATTAAAAATAAAAAAGTATCATTAAAGCGGGAACTTGTGCTTTTGCCTGTATACATATGCCTCATTGTGATCGCGAGGTTTGTATTCTTTCCCCTTGGGCTTGTTGACGGTCATATCGGAGTCCTTAGATTTGACTCTGACCGCATCGCTCCGCCATGGATCAATCTTGTGCCTGTAGTTCATATGTTTGACAAGTACAAGGGATGGCTTATAAATATAATCGGAAATATCGCCATGTTTATTCCTGTCGGGATCGTATGGCCCATTTGTTATAAAAAGATTGATTCATTTTTAAAGACAGTCCTCGCAGGAGCAGGGCTTACACTCATTATTGAGATTACCCAGCTTCTTTTTTATGACAGATGCAGTGATATAGATGACTTTATTATGAATACAACAGGTACTGCCATAGGTGCCGCGATATTCTTTATAGCAAAGGCTGTAGTGAATAACATAAAGAATCATAAAAATAATAAATGAGTTGTTGACATTACCTGATACAGAGTGTACCATTGCATAGGTTGCAGTTTTGCAGTCACACCGACAGTTCGTTTGCACCATCCTGTCGTTAAACAAAACCAGGGCTGATTGGAAATACTTTTGTTCTGACCGCTCTGCGCTTTTCGCAGAGCTTTTTTAATCCCCCCTGATAATATAAGAGGTAAATATTATGAATCTTTTTTTAGGCATTATTGAATTGATAGTATGTTTTTCCGGCGTTCTTTTTATGGACAAATTATTTGGCAAGTGGGGTCTTTTTGTATGGATGGCCATGGCAGTTGTATTTGCCAATATTCAGGTTTCAAAACAGGTGGATATCGGAGGTATATCAACTGCCCTTGGCAATGTGATGTTTGCATCCACATATCTTGCTACCGATATCCTGAATGAAAAGTATGGTGACAGATCCAGCAGAAATGCCGTAAAGATTGCTGCTGCTGCCCTCATCGCCTACATTCTGTTTGCTCAGTTTACTTTGCTCTTTAAACCTAACGGATATGATGTGGTGGATCCCGGCATGAGGAGTATTTTTTCCATGTCGATCAGGATTACCGCAGCATCAGGTATTATGTTTGTATTGTCAAACTGGTGCGATGTACTCCTTTATCAGAAGATCAAGCTAAAAACCGGCGGAAAGCATATGTGGTTTAGAAACAATATTTCAACCATCATCTGCAACTGTACGGAAAACTTTTTATTCTCCATATTTGCATTTGTCGGTACATATCCCATACTGTACTGTCTTGAGATAGCGGTAGCCGGTTCTCTTATTGAGATGCTTATAGCTTTTTGTGATACGCCGTTTTTATATGCCGCAAAAATCTTTGGCAAAAGATCGGGGATACTCCTTGAAAAAGAATCTGATGATGAATCAAGGGAGCCGGAGGGAGAATCGTTATGATTTATGACCTTATAAGGTATCAGCTTGATGAGAAAAGTTCATTAAGGAGAGAGAATGTACTCCTGGTATCCCTTGGGTGTTCATACGGGAAATGTACTTTCTGCGATTATCAGGATGACAAAAGCTCATCGGTTATTGCCTGCGATACCGTTAATAAAAAAGTACTTGAACAGGTACAGGGACGCACTGTTAATTCATCTGTACTTGATGTTACATGCTCTGCTTCATATACAGAACTCCCTTTTACGACCATGAATTACATCAGGGAGAAATGCGTGGAAAAGGGTATAAAGACTGTGATACTGGAAGGTCATTACATATACAGAGAGACCAATAAATACTACACGGATTTCTTTGGTGAAAAGGATATCGCCGTTATGTTCAGATGCGGTGTCGAGACATTTGATGAGAGTATCAGAGAGGGCATCTTAAGGAAAGGACTCCCCGGAGTGACGCCGGCAGATTTGGCCGGGTATTATGACTGGATCAATCTGATGTACGGTATGGACTGCCAGACTATTACTTCTCTTAAAGAGGATATAGACATTGGTCTTAAATATTTTAAGCGTATTAACTTAAGTATTTATACAACTGTTAAGGGAGGCCCCGGCAGAAATGAATCTGCCATAAAAGATTTTTATGAGAGCCGTTTTTATAAAGAACTGAAAGAGAATCCTGCTATAGATATTTTTGATGAATGGGATGAAAATAACGGCCATAATGTAGGTCATGATATCTATTGAAAATGATACATTGTGCCGATATAATATTTGGTGGTTAGAGATATAATCACATAACGATATGACGGATGGTATTTGATGACCAAAACTGTACCGTTTACATCGTTACCGTATGAGACAGCCCCGGCTTTAATCCGTTCGGACCCTGGTTTATATGAATGGAGGTGGTCCGTATTAAAGATTTTGGTATTGGATTTATAGGAGCAGGTAAGGTTGGATTTTCATTAGGAAAGCTGTTTGCCGAAAACGGTGTCCATGTGACCGGCTATTATAGCAGGCATGAAGGATCAGCGGTGGAGGCGGCGAATTTTACAGGTACGAAATGTTATAGAGACATTTCTGATCTGTTATCTGAAAGCGATGCTGTATTTTTAACAGTTCCGGACGGCCAGATTTCGTCGGTGTTTGAAAAGCTCGTTTCGTATGGTAAAGATAAATTAAATGGTAAGATGATATGCCACTGCAGCGGTGCCATGACTTCTGTTGAAGCATTCCCCCGCATTAAAGAATATGGCGCATCAGGTTTTTCACTGCATCCGTTGTTCCCGGTAAGCGATAAGCTTACATCATACAGGGATTTAAAGGATGCGTTTTTTTGTGTCGAGGGAGATGAAGGATATCTGCCGTTCTGGGAGAGGCTTTTGGCTGACCTTGGGATCAGGACTTTAAAGATATCTTCTTCGGACAAAGTCAAGTATCACATGGCATGTGCCACTGCCAGCAATCTTGTATGTGCTGTCCTTAATCAGGCTGTCACGCTTTTTAAAGAGTGCGGATTTACCGAGAGCGAGGCTCTCGGAGCATTAAAGCCACTCATTGTGAGCAATATTGACAGTGTCCTTAAAAAAGGAGCGGAGAATGCACTTACAGGTCCTGCAGAGAGAGGCGATGCAGATACGGTGAGAAAGCATCTTGAATGTCTTTCCCATAGAGACAATGAGGAGGATATTAAACTATACGCATCAGCAACACGCCAGGCAGTTGCCATGGCACAGCGCAGACATCCCGAGAGAGATTTTAAAGAACTGGAACAATTATTAATTAATTACTGATTATGAAAAGGAGATAAGGATATGGCAAAGAGAACAGTTGCTACTTTACTTGACATGAAGAAGGAAGGCAGACGTATTTCACAGCTTACATGCTATGATTATTCTACAGCCCGTCTTATGAAAGAGGCTGATGTTGATACGATCCTCGTAGGTGATTCCCTGGGGATGACCATGCAGGGATACGATACGACTCTCCCTGTTACAATGGATGAGATGATAGTATACGGCAGGAGCGTTGTCCGTGGTGCCACAGAGCAGTTTGTCATCATGGATATGCCGTTTATGAGCTACCAGGTGTCTGTGGCCCAGGCAGTTGAAAATGCAGGCCGTCTCATTAAAGAGACAGGTGCCAATGCAGTTAAGTTAGAGGGAGGCGCAGCTGTTACAGGTCAGATCAAAGCGATCGTGGACAGCGGTATCCCTGTATGTGCCCACATCGGTATGACACCCCAGTCTGTCAATGTGTTTGGTGGATTCAAGGTTCAGGGAAAAGGCGAGGCCAATGCAGAGAGAGTCCTTAAGGATGCATTTGCTGTTCAGGAGGCCGGCGCATTTATGGTAGTCCTTGAGTGCGTACCCCCCAAGCTCGCAGCTCTTATCACAAAGAAACTTGATATCATTACGATCGGTATTGGTGCGGGCTCTGAGTGTGACGGTCAGGTACTGGTATGGCAGGATATGGCAGGTATCACAAGAGGTGTCAGCCCCAAGTTTGCAAGACATTTTGCAGAGATAGGCGATGCCATGATCAGTGCATTTAAGAGTTATGATGAAGAAGTTAAGGCAGGATCGTTCCCTGCTCCCGAGCATACATATGCCAAGAGTGACTGCAGTGATGAATTTCTCGCAGGACTCGATAAAAAATATAATTAATTTGGAGGATTATGAAAATGGGAGAACTGATTATTGCAAAGACCGTTAAGGAAGTAAGAGAACAGGTGAGTGCATGGAGAAAGGAAGGACTCACGGTAGGTCTCGTGCCTACAATGGGTTATCTTCATGAAGGCCATGCATCCCTTGTGGACAAGGCTGTATCAATGTGCGACAGAGTTGTTGCATCTGATTTTGTAAACCCTACCCAGTTTGGACCGGGTGAAGATCTTGAATCATATCCGAGGGACTTTGAGCATGACTGTGCACTTTTAAAGGAGCACGGCTGCAACATGGTATTTTACCCTTCCGTAGATGAGATGTATCCTGACGGCAACGGCAGTACAGATACTTATGTGGAGATTCTTGATGATATGCCAAAGCAGCTTTGCGGCAAGACAAGACCCATTCACTTCAGGGGAGTCTGCACCGTAGTTTCAAAGCTCTTTAATATTGTCCTTCCCGACAAGGCATTCTTTGGTCAGAAGGACGCCCAGCAGCTTGCTATTATTAAGCGTATGGTCAGGGATCTTTCCTACGGAATAGAGATAGTCGGATGCCCTATTGTCAGAGAGGCTGACGGTCTTGCAAAATCTTCCAGAAACACATATCTTAATGATGCCGAGAGACAGGCAGCCCTCTGCCTTTCAAGAGCAGTATTTGCCGGCATGGATATGGTAAAGGCAGGAGAGAAAAATGCAGATACAGTAGTTGGCATGATGAAGGATATCATTGAGAAAGAACCTCTTGCAAAGATCGATTATGTATCTTCCGTGGATGCTGTTACAATGGCAGATGTCCATGAGATCAAAGCACCTGTCCTCTTTGCCATGGCGGTATATATCGGCAAGACAAGACTCATCGACAACTTTATCACAGAGTAATCATTCATAAGGAGATATTTGATGAACATAGATATGCTTAAAGCAAAAATCCATCGCGCAACAGTCACACAGGCAGAGCTTGATTATGTAGGCTCTATCACCGTTGACCGTGAACTTCTTGAAAAGTCCGGCATCATGGAGTATGAGAAAGTACAGGTAGTTGATGTCAACAACGGCAGCAGACTTGAGACATATACCATAGCAGGTGAGCCCGGCTCCGGTATCATATGCCTTAACGGTGCGGCAGCCAGATATGTCAGCACCGGTGACAAAGTCATTATCATGGCTTTTGCATCAATGACACCTGAGGAAGCAAAGGAGTTTAAACCCACGGTTGTTTTTGTTGACGATGACAATAAAGTATCGAGAGTGACATCATACGAAAAGCACGGTTTACTTACAGACATGTAGGAGGTACCTCATGGAGAGATTAGACGGAAAATGCGTACTCCTTGGCATCAGCGGAGGCATAGCTGCTTACAAGATGGCATCTGTTGCAAGCGCTCTTAAAAAGGCAGGTGCAACAGTTCATGTGATCATGACTGAAAATGCCACAAAGTTTATCACGCCCCTTACATTTGAGACACTGACAGGTAATAAGTGCCATACAGATACATTCGATCGTAATTTTGAATATAATGTAGAGCACATTTCACTTGCAAAGGCTGCGGACGTAATCCTGATATCACCTGCCACTGCCAATGTGATCGCCAAGATGGCAGGCGGTATTGCAGATGATATGCTGACCACGGTAGTCCTTGCGGCAAAGTGCAAAAAGATAGTTGCACCATCCATGAATACTGCCATGCTTGAGAATCCTGTCACTCAGGATAATATTAAAAAACTTAAGCATTACGGATTTGAAGTGATCGAACCTGCAAGCGGTTATCTTGCATGCGGAGATACCGGCAGCGGCAAGATGCCTGAACCTGAGGTTCTGGTTGACTATATCTGCCGTGAGATAGCAAGGGATAAAGATCTTAGTGGCAAAAATATAACTGTCACCGCCGGGCCGACAAAAGAGAGTATCGACCCTGTCAGATATATTACAAATCATTCAACAGGCAAGATGGGATATGCCATAGCAAGAGAAGCAATGCTGAGGGGAGCGACAGTGACTCTTATCTCAGGTGAGACGTCTCTTGCACCTGTTCCGTTTGTAAAGATGGTAAATGTAAGGTCTGCAAAGGATATGTTTGAGGCAGTGAAAGAGTCGGTGCCTGACACCGATATACTGATAAAGTCTGCTGCGGTAGCTGATTATACACCGGCAGACTATGCAGATGACAAGATTAAAAAATCAGACAGCGACATGAGCATTCCGCTAAAGCGCACTGATGATATTTTAAAATGGGTTTCAGAGAATCGCCATGAAGGCCTTTTTGTATGCGGCTTTTCCATGGAGACAAAGGATATGCTTGAAAATTCCAGAGCGAAACTCGCAAAAAAGAATCTTGATATGATCGTTGCAAACAATCTTAAAGTAGAGGGAGCCGGATTTGGCACCGATACGAATGTGGTTACGATCATCACAAAGGATTCTGTAAGTGAACTGCCCATCATGGGCAAGGACGAGGTAGCCGGCAGACTGCTTACAGAGATAGTAAAGCTTACATCCGGTCCATCCCCCGACCTTCATTAAGTATTTTTATAAATACATCCGGCTCGGCATTTAATCTGTGCATACACATAAAAGCATCAAGTATCATGGCCTCCTTATTGCAGGAGGCCGTATTTTTTCCGAGGTCCCCGCTGTAGAGGTTGTATCTGCCAAGACAGTATACGTACATATCGGTCAGAGAGTAGCCTCTTATCTTGAGGCTGTCTTTTACCGTTTTGTTTTCCAGATAATATATAAACTCATCCATGAGACCGTTGTCTGCCAGGAGTCCTGCCCAGAGCACAGTCTTAAAATCCTCTGTTTTCCCTGCATTTTCACACAGCATTTCAAGACATGCATATGTTTTTATCATTGATGAATCGATTATTATGTTTTCCATCTGTATATCCCCGCAGATCAAAGATTTTCATGTGTATTATACATCATTATTTTTTCCGGTGTTAATTTGCCATATACAGCTTTTTTTGATATCATATACCTTGTATGTCTATGTCTAAATGGGACAATATTTTGTGCCCGGACATATTTAATAAAACAAGGTTTAGTGTTTTACAAAACCATTTTGGAGACCACGATTTATGTCAGAAGAAAATATGATACAGGATGTTAATAATGAGGATGATGACAATGCCGGCATTGCCGAGTTTGACGTGATGATAGACAGCAATATTCTTTATGACTATCTGATCAGTCATGCCTATACCGGTGCCAGCGGACTGATCGGTACGTGCATGGGTGCCCTTGGCATCATTGTCTTTTTGTGTACACATTACACTCTGTATCTGATATTCGGAATGGTACTTATTGTGTATCTGCCCATTAACCTTAAGATCAGGTCGGCCCAGCTCGTCCAGATGAGTGATATGTATAAAAAGCCTTTTCATTACCGACTGGATAAAGATGGCATCACGGTCAGCCAGGATGATCAGTCATCTGCCGCAGGCTGGGACAGCGTGACAAAGGTTGTATCGACAAAGCAGAGCATCGTCATATATACAGGTAAAAACAACGGATCCATACTTCCGAGAAAACAGCTTGGGGATAATCTCCCGGCCGTCATTGCGGTTGTGGCAAAGTACGTTGAGCCGTCAAAGATGAGGATAAAGTATTAATGGAGAATATTGTCATAAAAGAAACATTCTCCGCTGAAGAAACTTTTAAGTTTGGAGAAAATATCGGCAGTAAAGCCGTACCCGGACAGGTCATCACGTTAACCGGAGACCTTGGCACCGGCAAGACCGTATTTGTACAGGGACTTGCAAGGGGGCTTGGGATAGACGATTATATCAACTCCCCTACCTTTACGATTGTCCAGATCTATGAGAACGGGAGACTGCCTCTCTATCACTTTGACGTATACAGGATAGAAGACGAGAGCGAGATGTACGAGACAGGTCTTGATGATTACATGTACGGAGACGGTGTATGTGTCATAGAGTGGGCTGAGATGATATCCGGCCTTTTGCCTGAAAAACGTACGGATATACTGATAGAAAAAGACCTTGAAAAAGGATTTGACTACCGCAGGATCACAGTTAAAAACAGTTAGATTAAAGATTATGAAAATACTTGCAATAGAATCATCGGGACTGACTGCATCGATAGCCGTTGCGGACAGAGACCGGCTCATAGCAGAATATACAATCGATTATAAAAAGACTCATTCCCAGACACTCCTGCCCATGCTCGATGAGGTCAGGAAGATGACGGAACTTGATCTTGATACAGTTGATGCCATCGCCATATCAAACGGCCCCGGATCGTTTACGGGACTGCGTATAGGCGCGGCTACCGCAAAGGGACTCGGCTTTGCTCTTGACAAGCCGCTGATAGAAGTGCCTACACTTGAGGCACTTGCCTACAATCTTGTCGGTACTGATAAGGCTGTATTTCCTATTATGGATGCCAGGAGAAATCAGGTTTACACGGCCGGATATACATTTGTGAGAAATGAGAATGAACCGTCGGGATACGAGTGCGTGACCCTCCTTGCTCCCACAGCCATTGCCATCGAGGAACTGGCTGATATGGTTTCGGGAGAGGACAGAGAAGTTGTTTTTACAGGAGACGGATGCCCTGTATATAAGGACGTTCTGGACAGGATGCTCTCCGGCAGGGCTCACAGCTATGCGCCCTTTACCCAGAGCAGACAGAGGGCCGGCAGTGTGGCTCTTGCGGCATTTTCATATTTTGAAAAAGGCCTCACGGTGAGTGCTGACGATTCTCATCCCGAGTATTTAAGACTCTCCCAGGCAGAACGTGAACTCATGGAAAAGAAAAAGGCAGACGGTGAAGGCTGATATTAAACCTGTATATGTCAGGATGACAAGTGAAGATCTTGATGATGTGGCAGGGATAGAGCGCGATAGCTTTTCCGCTCCCTGGTCACGAAAAGCATTTGAAGATGCACTTAATGACCGCAATTATATTTTCTATGTTGCAAAATATGACAAAAAGGTTATCGGCACAGCAGGTCTCATCGTCAGCTTAGATGAAGCGGATGTGACAAATGTCGCCGTGGACAAAAACTACAGGGGCATGGGTATTGCGACAGAGCTGATCCGGGCTCTGCTTGATAAAGGGATAAGTGAAGGTATAAAGACGTTTACCCTTGAAGTAAGAGAGAGCAACAGCCCCGCCATAGCGCTATATGAAAAAGCGGGATTTGTCTTTATCGGGAAACGGCCCGGATTTTATGACAAACCCAGAGAAGATGCTTTAATGTATCAAAAGAAAACCGATTGATGCCTTTGGCATCAGTCATTAAAGAGGATATTTATTTATGCTGGATGTATGCCTGCTTGGATGCGGCGGTATGATGCCGCTGCCATACAGATGGCTGACCTCACTGATGGTCAGATACAACGGAAAATCCATACTGATAGACTGCGGCGAGGGTACCCAGATAGCCATGAAGGAAAAGGGATGGAGTCCCAAACCCATCGATGTGATCCTTTTTACCCATTATCATGCAGATCATATCAGCGGTCTCCCGGGACTGCTCCTTACCATAGGCAATGCAGAGAGGACAGAGCCTCTGACCATAATCGGACCCAAAGGGACGACGGCAATAGTAGGCCATTTAAGGGCCATTGCCCCGGAGCTCCCTTTTGAGATTAAATGCGTGGAGATAGAGGGAGACGAGCAGGAGTTTGATCTCTGCGGCCTCAGGGTAAAAGCATTTAAGGTAAAGCATAATATTATCTGCTATGGATATACCATGGAGCTTGACAGACTCGGCAGATTTGATCCCGAGAGAGCAAAGGCGGCCGGCATTGATGTCAGGTACTGGAACAGGCTTCAGCACGGCGAGGAGATCGTTCTTGATGACGGCGCTATTTTAACTCCGTCCATGGTGATGGGAGAGCAGCGCAGGGGACTGAAACTTTCATATGTCACCGATACGAGACCGACCCCTGCCATAAATAATAATGTCACAGGCTCTGACCTGTTTATATGTGAGGGTATGTACGGCGAGCCCGATTCGGAAGACAAGGCCAGGGCTCACAAGCATATGACATTCAGGGAAGCAGCCCGTATAGCAAAGGATTCGGATGTAAAGGAGATGTGGCTCACCCATTACAGCCCGTCCCTTGTAAAAGCAGAGTTTTATATGGATGACGTGAGAAAGTTTTTTGAAAATACTCGCGCCGGCAAAGACGGTATGACGACCGTACTTAAATTTGAGGAAGAATAATTCTCAGGGAGGAGACAAAAACTGATATGGACCGTGCCAGAATAATCAAGGCAGCCATATTGATGATCATCATGGTAGTACTGTGTGGCGGTTACTACTATTATTTGTCGTCCCGCAATTCCCAAAACAATTCCGAGAGAAATGCCCAGGACCAGGCCACTGAGATGACTGCTGTTCAGGAACTCATCGCCAGGGATTCGTACAGGGAGTATCCTACGACTCCGGTTCAGGTCCTTAAATATTACAACGAGATAACCGCATGTTTTTACAATGAATCCTACTCGGAGGATGAGTTATCAAAGATGGCGACGATGATCAGGAATCTCTTTGATGCAGAGCTTGTAGCCAATCAGTCGTTTGAAAATTACTTATCAAGTCTTAAAGATGATATAGCGGTATTTAAAAGCGGCAATATCACTATATATAACTGTGAAGTCACACCGTCCACGGATGTGGAGTATTTTGAGCATGACGGTTATTCGTGCGCAAAGCTTAACTGTGTCTACACGCTTAAGTCCGGTACGGTATATCAGACTACAAAAGAAGTATTTATCATGAGAAAGGATCCGGACGGTCACTGGAAGATTTTCGGATTCACACTTGCGGAAGAATAGATATGAGTGAAGAAAAAGATGTATTAATTTTATCAATTGAAAGTTCATGTGATGAGACGTCGGCGGCTGTTGTAAAAAACGGCCGTCAGGTTTTGTCCAATGTCATACATTCCCAGATCGATCTGCATACTTTATACGGCGGCGTGGTGCCTGAGATAGCATCCCGTCAGCATATCGAAAAAGTCAATCAGGTGATCAGAAAAGCACTGCTTGAGGCAGGCGTCACACTTGATGACATCACGGCCATTGCGGTTACGTACGGACCGGGACTTGTCGGAGCTCTCCTTGTTGGAGTGTCGGCTGCCAAAGCCATAGCATTTGCAACAGGCAAGCCTTTAATAGGTGTCCATCATATAGAGGGGCATATATGTGCCAACTATATCGAAAACAAAGATCTGGAACCACCATTTCACTGCCTGGTCGTATCAGGCGGTCATACCCACCTTGTATATGTCTCTGATTACGGCAGCTATGAGATACTGGGCAGGACCAGGGATGATGCGGCAGGAGAAGCTTTTGATAAAGTAGCAAGAGCTATCGGGCTCGGATATCCGGGAGGTCCCAAGATCGACAAACTCTCCGATGAGGGCAATCCTGAGGCAATTGTATTCCCAAGGGCAAAGATGGCAGATAACGAATATGATTTTTCTTTCAGCGGTCTTAAATCTGCTGTGTTAAATTATCTCAATTCATGTCAGATGGCAGGTCAGGAGATTAACAGAGCAGATGTGGCAGCTTCGTTCCAGAAAGCCGTTACAGATGTGCTTACCGATCATTCGATAAATGCAATGAAGCGCATGGGACTCGATAAACTGGCTATGGCAGGCGGCGTCGCATCCAATCGTCATCTGCGTGCATCAATGAAAAAAGCATGTGATGAAAATAATATAAAGTTATATTATCCTTCGCCGATATACTGTACAGACAACGCTGCGATGATAGGCGTTGCCGGATATTATGAATATATAAAAGGTACCCGCAGCGGATACGATCTGAATGCGATGCCCGGACTGAAACTTGGCGAGAGATAAAAATTTAAGCGATGACTGATTAAGGATATTAAAAATGAAGACTACAGCGATCGTATTATCGGCAGGCTCCGGAAAGCGCATGGGTGGTGATATGCCAAAGCAGTATATGCAGCTTGAGGGCAGGCCGATAATTTATTATTCATTAAAAGCATTTGAAGACAGTGTGGTTGATGACATCATTCTGGTGACGGCAGAAGACTATATAGACTATTGCCGTGATGAGATAGTGGACAGATACGGATTAAAAAAAGTCCGTTCCATAGTAAAGGGCGGAGCAGAGCGGTATGACTCTGTATATAACGGTATAATGGCGGCCGGTGATGCTGATTATGTATTTATACATGATGGTGCCAGACCTTTTGTCACTACGGAGATAATATCAAGAGGACTTGACTGTGTCATAAAGACAGATGCATGTATAGCAGCCATGCCTGTTAAGGATACGATCAAATCTGTTAATGATGATAAATATGTGACGGATACTCCCGACAGAAATTATTTATGGCAGGTTCAGACTCCCCAGATATTTAACAGGAGTCTTTTGCTTAAAGCGTATGACGGTATGCACCGGGATTCTTCATTAAGAAACATTACCGATGATGCGATGCTGATTGAAAATTATACGGATAAAAGGGTATCTGTATTCGAAGGTTCTTATAATAATATTAAGATAACGACAGTCGAAGATATGGTCATAGCAGGTGCAATCCTGAAAAGTATCATAAATGAGTAGTAAAAATGCCGAACAAAACACTACTTATGTAAAACGCGATAGGTCATTTTTTATAAGAATAAATATTTACAAAAAAAAATAAAATTTCTTGTTGACATCGTAAAATGCTTTTGTTATTATAACACTTGCGCCGACAAAGAGCGGCACAAACAAAAACCTGGAGAGATATCGAAGTGGTCATAACGAGGCGGTCTTGAAAACCGTTTGCCTTCACGGGCACCAGGGTTCGAATCCCTGTCTCTCCGCTAGCGGGATTCATAAAGATGAGACCGCGAAGATCACAAAACAGAACCTTGATAATTTCACAGTAATGCAACCCTGAAAATTCCAAACATTCATTTATGGAAAACTCTGAAGTACATAAATGAGAAAAGAATTATTCAGAGAACAAACGACCTTTAAACAGTAAAAGGTAACACATTAAAAAGCCAGCTTGAGAAAGCAAGGCAGACTTAATAAAAAAACATTTTTTTAGAGAGTTTGATCCTGGCTCAGGATGAACGCTGGCGGCGTGCTTAACACATGCAAGTCGAACGGAAACTTAATGAAACCTAGTG
>CADBFE010000018.1 GCA_902793845.1 uncultured Lachnospiraceae bacterium
GCATTTGTACTTTTTCTCGAATACACAGCACCGATGACAATCATCATGAGAAGATATGCCACGAATGCCACAAGTATCCATCCTGTTACATTTGTCATATTCCTATCCTCCAAAAACAAAAATACAGGTAAAAATATATCATATTTTAGGGCTTCAGTCTATTATCACTTAATAAATCCGTCAAATTGAATAATTCAAAAAGGGGCCCGATTTCTCGAGACCCTTCGATTTGCTAAAAGATATTTGGCTACCGTCGCCTCTGTAGCATCTCTTTTGACCCGAAAGGTGCGTGGTTGCAACGAAATTTACCACCTCAAATATCTTTTATATCTAAAGTTAGAATATCAATTTTAATCTTTTTTGTAAAGGACATGCTTATTTCTCAAATAACTGTTTAAACGCCTTCCCTCAATACTGAAGAAGCTATAAAAAACACCAAAAAGAATAATTCAAAAGAGTCCCGATTTCTTGAGACCCTTCGATTTGCTAAAAGATATAATATCAATACTTATCAATCGAAACTATCTGTTCATATAACAGCGTATTCTAAAAAATTGGAGCATGTATAACCGAACTTCCATGCTCCTAGTGCAAATACACCAAGTTTTCTGCAGACGAGAATCTGTATGAGTTTGCATTCGCTCCTGATTAAGGAACCATCAACAATAATCCATAAGTAATAACAAGATAACTGGGGATCAACAACATTAAACTTGTGTGCATACGCCCCTAACAATGCCTGTTATAAGATTTTCAAAATCAATCTCGCTGCACGGAAAGCTGCCTTAGTGGCATAATCTCAGATATCTACATCAAACTCAACGGTCTGATTATACTTATCCAAAGCAATCTGCATAGCAGATACCTTTGCATCAATCTGCTCATATTCTCTCTTGATGAGATCAAGATCATAATTGATGTACTGGTATTCCGGAACTGTCTTTCTTGAAGAATACAAGCCGGAATTGATTCTGCTCTTAGGCTGCTGCTTACGCATTACATCGAGAGTGGACTTGCGTCTGTTAAGCTGAGCCATCTTAACAAGAATCATATCCGCCGTCATCTTGGCATCGCCAACCTGAATCTCATTAGTACAGTTTGTTACATTGATGGCATGCTTGATCTTGACAATCTTATCATCAATTTCGGAGATGTTCTTTGCCACCTCTTCATAATCATATTCAGGAATCACCGGTTCCTCATCAAGAGCAGCCACGTACAGACACCCCTCTTTCTCCTTAGAACGCCAGAACTCCTTATCCTCGTTGAGTTTTCTAAGCATTTTGTTTGCATATGCTGATGTCATCTTTGTCATAATATGTATCCTCCCATTTTATTCTGTTTCTCGCATCTGAAGAAAGCATAACACAGCGTTTTTTCGTTGTCATTGACGGCAAAGTTCAATACCCTTACCCACAATAAACCTTCAGGACTCGTTCGAAGATTTTGAAATTGCGTTCATCGCGCGGTGAACAGTACACCGCAAACTCTATATTCTTAAAAGCATGCAGATAGTCCTTGATCACATTTCGATTTGCGAGTGCAACAACCTCTGGATTATTCTGAAAAGCTCCGCATCCAAAGGCTCCAAGTATAATTGTGTCACAGCCTTCTGACAGAGCAACTTCCAGTATTCTACGAAGTCTCTTCTCATGAAGAGCCAAAAGATCCTTATCCTTCATCATTGTCTGCCTGTTTCCATCTCCGCTGTTATAACGATTACTGGGCTGGCTGCGAAGATTCGGCGCCGCACAGGTAATTACATCCACATCGTACCAGTCAGACTCAGGCATAAGCTGCGGCATTGCAGTATCTGTCTTAAAAACCGTAACATCAGGAGTGTATATAATATCATCATTGTGAATAGAATCATGTGTATCCCTGTGCGGCTGATAGAAACCATCCCACATAGCCCGTGTATTAAGATTGAAATACAATCCGGAACATCTGCAAAGGCACTCTTCCTGCGCATTTGCTCCATTCACAACACCGCCACCCGGGTTTGAAGCCGAGGCAAAGTTATGAACTGCAACATGTTGTCCCCTATACCCCGCTGCCGCTTCATAAGTTCTCTTTTTGGATACAACAACCTTTGCAGGATTCTCGTAAATGTCCTTTTTCTGATCGTCCAGGGTTTCCCCTTCCAGGATCAGTTTCTGTGATACTGTTGCTTTCTTAACTGATTCCGAAAGTTTCGGGTTGGTCTTACATAATCTCTCAGTATCCTTAAATACCGATATATTTTCATCTCTTCCCATAGTTCATATCTCCTTTACAATCTCATATCTAAGAAGCCATCATAAACTCCATAATATGAACAGAAGAGGACTTTTCGTCCTCTTCATGATTTTTTACTATATCGTAAAGATTGGCTTCGTAAAGCTCCATCAATGCAAACATGGTATCTGCCTGGGGATAACTTTTGCCCTTCTCATATTTATATATTGCCTGAACTGATCCGAGACAAAGATACCTTCTCACATCATCTACGGAGAGTTTTTTTGCTACACGAAGGCGTTTTAAGTTCTGTCTAACGACCTTCATATCATATTCCGGACGACAAATCATAATATTCCTCCTTCTGTACTTGATACGCAAGTGCGCACTAATTAATTAACAGGAATCAATAATAGCATATCACTGCTTGTTTTCTTTGTCATTTAACCATTAGTTTAAATATAATAACTACTTATTCTCATCCCAATTGCTATTATGATAGCATTTTATACGCATTTCAGTTATTATAAATATCTATTTCTTCACGTTCTTCACGTACTATTTTATCATAATAAAAAAACACAATATGAACTTAACATAAAAAATAAATATTAACCAGATTGATTAATAGTGGCATATATGATACCATCATTATACGCATCGCATTCATCTGTGTCTATATCGGATTTTTAATATTTATGGGAGAATATATCATGACCAAATATCCGTTTAAAGTTTATCAGATAGAAAAAGACAATAAAATAATATGGATAGCTCAGAACTCTGTGATAAAAGACTGTAAAGGTCAGGGCGAGAATCAAATGGAAGCCATTGCATCTCTTGAAAAAGAAGAAACAAAATGGCTAAAGCATGCCTCTAAATCAGATGTGCCAATTCCGGACATACACATAGAGCATCCGGAAGATTACAGCGGAAAGATGACTTTGCGCCTGGCCCCGTATGTTCATATGCAGGCTGCCATGATTGCACAAAGAGAAGGCATAAGCCTGAATCAATACATCAGCAACGCCGTTATCAGTCAGAATGCAACGCTTAGCGCGATTGATAAACAATAGGGAATACCACATGACCTCAAAAGAAGAAGCGTTTTTTCGCATAACAACCTGGTATCACGGAACTACATTAAAAGAATGGCGTTCCATTTGCCAATCCAAGATTTTAGCAGATTTCAACATTGGATACTCACTGGATTTTGGAAATGGCTTTTATCTTTCACCTAATGAACGCGATACGCAAAAATACGCATTAGATACAGTAAAATATAATGGTAGCGATTTGCCCGAGGATAATATTCCTGTCGTATTGGTATTCAATTACTGCCCAATTGAAGATATCAACAATGGATATTCGTATAAGTATTTTCCAAAATACGATGAAGAATTTTCGCTATTCGTCTTTGAATGTAGAAAAAACTATCTTGGAGCAAAAACACATACCTTTGATATTACCGGTGGAGTAATGACCGATACTATTCCCACTGTAATAATGCAGCAATTTTTCGTTAATCAGATTACAAAGGAAGATGTATTAAAACAATTCCAAAAGAGTACCAGCAAAAAACAGTTGTGTTTGCACGCCCAAAAGTTATGTGATAAACTTAAATTAGCTAAGGCATATATTGTTAACGGAAAGGAGTTGGATATAAATGAATACAAGAAATAAAGTATTAGTTGAATCATTTGTTAATTCTATGATAGAAAGTATTCGTATATTTTCTAACGGTAAACTTTCCGAATCTGAAATTAAATACTTAGCAGAACAAGAAGTAAACCGGTTAGATTTTGATAACAAATGGCAAATGCACAAAGGAATAGGCTATTATGCCAAAAGAGTAGTCGAAAGCTATTTAAATAATAAAACTGCTTAATAATCTGAGTTATATTGATTTAAGAAATTAGTTCAACCTAAGTAAAAAACCCGAGATTGCTACATCTCGGGTTTTTCATTTCTATACTCTGTCGAATAACTGTTACTATAACAGCATTCCCTACGGCACCCACCGTCCGCTTGCGCCGCAGGGAAGGATGAGTCCGCTCTCCTCCCGGAGACCTATCTCACTACTATCTGCTCTGCCGCCGTATTTTCTGATTATGGCTGTCTCGATCATATGATTCAGCACTGCCGGCTGGAGTCCTGTCGTATATGAATTGATGAGGAGAAACAGTGGTGTGTCAGAAATCAGATTGGCACAAAGCTCGATAAACGGATATACCGACTCCTCTATCTTCCAGATCTCTCCTTTAGGGCCTCTGCCGTATGACGGCGGGTCCATGATGATGGCGTCGTATTTATTGCCCCTGCGTATCTCACGCTCCACAAACTTTACACAGTCATCGACGAGCCACCTGATCCTGTCACCGGGGATATTTGATGATGATGCATTTTCCTTGGCCCATCCGACCATACCCTTTGACGCATCCACATGGGTCACAAAGGCACCTGCTGCCGCAGCCGACACAGTTGCACCGCCTGTGTATGCAAAGAGATTCAGGACCTTTATCTGTCTGTCCGGATCTTCCTTACGGGCATCGCTGATTATCTTTGAAAACCAGTCCCAGTTTACCGCCTGCTCCGGAAAGAGTCCCGTATGCTTAAACGAAAACGGTTTTAAATGAAAACAAAGGGGATCCTTTGCCACTCCCTCCGGGAGTTCATAATGTATATCCCATTCCTCCGGCAGGTTAAAAAACTCCCACTCACCGCCGCCCTTGGCAGACCTGTGATAATGGCCGTTCTTTTTCTTCCATGCTTTATGGTCATGGGGTGTATTCCATATGACCTGGGGATCGGGACGAACAAGGATATATCCTCCCCAGTCCTCACACTTTTCTCCGTTTGATGTATCGAGTACCCTGTATTCTTTCCAGTTATCGGCAACCCACATATTGCTGTCTCCTAAATATGATTCTTACAGTTTTGCATACCAGTCCTTAAGGACTTTCTCTGCTTTCTTAAGGTGTATGTTGAAGCCCACATCCTTTGATGCAGTCTCCTCATCATCGTATATAAATGTGCTCCAGTCCCACCAGAACATTCCGCCAAACCAGTCTTTTCCCGAGAATGTCTCAAGGCATGTATCATAAAACATCGCCTGTTCATCCTGGTTATAGGGCAGATCCTTATGGGAGAAATCCCACGGCATTGATGAGCATGTATCCGCGCTCCTGCAGCCTATCTCGATAAATACTATCTTTTTATTCCACTGCTTTGATATGACTTCCAGTTCTTTGCTGACATTCTCCCAGTTAGCCATCATCTTATCCTTAACGGCACCATCTTTTCCTACCGGGAAGTATGCACTGGTTCCCACATAGTCAACCATATCAAACCACTTTACATCTCCCTCATGTCCGTGATTTGTGTTGTATATAAGCTTTCCTTTATACAGATCTCTTATCTCGGTTAAGAGCTTTCTCCAGTGCTTTTCCTTTCTCTCTGTACCGCACATCTCACATCCTACACAGAGCATCTCTGCTCCGCATTCCTGCCCGAGCTCTGCATAATATTTCATAAATCCGGAATAAGCATCAAACCATTTATTCCAGTAGATATCCTCCTCGCCTTCTTCAGGATCAAGATCAGGAAAATCTATCCTCGCTCTCCATGTGGCATCGAGGCAGTTTACCATAGGTTTAAGGCATACCTTTACCCCGTGATCGTGGGCTCTCTTTATGGCTGCCATCACATCCCTGTCCGTATTGCTCTGCTTAAAATCAAATGAGATGTCGGTGCTGACTGCATCCGACTGGTTTAAGACGACGCAGAGGCATACCCAGTTGACCCCTGTCTTGTAGAGTAGCTCCTGGGACCTGATACCTTCCTCTGATCTCCACTCTCCGTGGTTGCCGTCATAGCCGTAAGTAAATCCTTTAAATTCCATTTGTAACCTCCGTTTATATATTACTTATAAAAATTTCTATTCCGATACCTATCAGTATGAGTCCGCCTAAAAGAAGTATGGAGTTTATCAGAAATATTATTATATCCTTCACTTTTCCATAATCCTTTTTCGTAAAGAAAAAGAGTTTCGTCATCGAAACTCTTTATTCTTTTAAAACATAATCATATCAGAATGTTATTAAACTTCTTCATATATGTCAAAATCTTCAAGCTCGTGGGGATCAAGCCCTGCTTTCTTTAATGTCTCCACTTTATCAGCTGTGCTCATACCCTCAAAGTCATCGGGTTCAATGTTGTTTTTAAGAAGGTCATAGAGGAGTATACCATCTATGTACTCATCAAATATGCTGTCCAGCATCAGTGGATCGCAGCCCTTATCTTCAAGTATATGTACTCTCTGCCTGCACCACATGTTTTCAAAATCATCCGGCTCTATATCAGCCTCGAGCAGTACATAAAGAGGGATACCGTCTATTGATTCATCCCATGTACTTAAGAGTTCCCTGGCATCAAGTGACTTGTATTTAAACAGCCTCACCTTATCCCTTGTGGACATTGATGCAAACTCGTCTGCGTCAATGTTGGCTTCATACAGTTCGTAAACAGGGATACCGTCTACTATCCTCCCTGCACTCTCAAGCTGCCAGAGAGGTATATCGGCCCGCTCCAGTGTATCGAGTCTCTCACTCAGGCTCATTGCCTCAAACTCAGCAGGCTCTATCTCGAGATTTTTAAGATCCCATACATCTATACCGTCGATCCGCTCTATTTTTACATCTTCCTTTTTTTCCTGCATCCGCTGCTCCCCTTTAGTTATATACTGCCTCCTCAAGCTTCTCAAACTTAGGATATACTTTAAAGTCCGATTTACCGAGGATCTTGTCCTTTGCTACGAACTTGTTTTTCCAGTACCTCGAATCAAGTGAATTGGTCCTGTTGTCACCCATCATAAAATACATCCCGTCAGGTATCTCATACGGTCCGAAATCTGCTGTGTACGCTCCGTCTGTGTACGGCTCGGTCAGCTTGTTTCCGTTTATATAAACGTCGCCGTCTATACCCTGGATCACTTCACCCGGCAGACCTATGATACGCTTTATAAATATCTCGCTCTCATCGTCGGGATAATAAAACGAAACTATGTCTCCCCGCTCCGGATCCGAAAATGCATACGCCAGTCTGAATATCGTCACTCTATCGCCTTCCGATATGGTGTCATACATTGAGCTCGACGGTACATGACCGAGTACAAATACATATGACCTCAAAATAAGAGCGATACCTATAGCTATGACTATACACAGTCCGTAATCAAGTATTACCTTAAATACCTCTGTCCGAGGCTTATCGCCCTCGCCGGTTTCTGCCTGTCCCGGTTCGGTTATTTCCTTTATCTCATCTGTATCTACAGACTCTTCAAAATTATCCATCAGATTTATTTAAGGCTGTGCATCCGCCATATCGCACTTTATGTGTTCGAGGAGTGTGGCATCTGCCGATACCCAGTCCACGCTCTCAAGCTCGTCTTTTGTGAGCCATCTGGCGCCCAAATGCTCTTTCAGTATCATATTGCCTGACTCTACGTAAGCATAATAGCACTTAAGGATCATGTGAAATTTATCATAATCCTTTTCGATAGTGCCCACATACTTGCCAACCATGAGTTTGATGCCGAGTTCTTCCCTGACCTCACGGACAAGGGTATGCTCTGCAGTCTCGCCCTTCTCGACTATACCACCGGGAAATTCCCACTTCCCTTTCATGTGGCCGATGCCCCGCTGGGTGGCCAGTATCTTTGTTTTTTCCTTGCTGTCGCATATTACGGCGGCGGCTACATTGACTACGGGTAATCCCTTTTGTTCGCTCATATTAACCCCTTTCGCCTTTTAAAAATATGATACCACTTTTGGTACATTTATCAATTAAGCTTTCTCGCTTTTATGAGCAGGGCCAGCACGCCGACGAGGCACAGTATAAATACGCCCCACGCCACTATTCCCATATCTTTTATATTATAGCAGCGGACATTTATCCACATCTGATTGATCCTGGCATTAGCCTCCTGATCAAAATATTCCATGATGGCGCTCCGCTCTATTACATCATTTGTCGGATACTGGGCAAATAGCTGTCTGTTGCACTGGTCTGATGATGCCGTGATGACATAGTCCTCATCATCCTCGTCTCCGGAAAAGAAGTATCCGACGGGATAATCCATCACATCCTCCTCATCCTCTTCTGCCCCGTAGCACCAGTCAAGATACTCAAATACCGTATCATCATCGCCACCTGCTATTACAGATGTGTATCCGATATAATACATATTTCTGACTACATTTTCAGGCATTGAGAGAAAGTTTACAAAAGCCTCGGCTGCTGCCTGTTTCTGCTCGTCCTCTCCTATACCGTCCTTAAGCATTACCCATCCGTCAAACCAGAGATTCGTACACTCCTCAGGTACGGCATACTCAAGATACAGGCCTTCCTCCTCGGCCTGATCCATGGCATATACTCCATCGCCTGACCACTGATAGTTGGCTACGACTTTACCGGTGACCATGTCGGCCTTACCCGAGTCACTCTCAAACGAATATACATTGTCCTGGGTATCCTGAAGATAATCCTGGGCTTTTGCGATAGTGCCCTCGGATACATCGTTCATGATCGTAGCCAGTTTTTCACTGTAGTTTTCATCAGACCTGAAGCTGTCTGACAAAAGGATATCGCTGTTGATGGCACCGATAGCCGCAAAGAGCGAATCTCTCACATTATCTTTGATGGTGATCTGCCTGCTGTACTTATCATTATTGATGATAGCCCATGTGGATGCATCTTCTGCTGATACATACTCAGGGTTATAGAGTATGCCTGTCACACCCCACATATATCCGGCTGCATATTTACTCCAGGGCTCACCGCCTATCTCGTTTTCCTCAAATACCTGCCTGATATACGGAGATACTCCATTTATATAATAGTTGTCTTCATTTCCGGCATCAAAGAAATCGTCGGAGTAGGGGAGCAGTTCATCCTCTGCCATAAGCTTCATGATCATATAGTCCGACGGACATACGAGATCAAACTGTGTGCCGAGAGTGAGCATGTTGTAAAGCTCCTCATTTGAACCAAAGCAGCTGTACTCAACGGATACTCTGATCCCTGTTTCCTCATAGTACCACTGCTCAAAGTCCTCTACCATCGATGACTCGGAAAATATATCTCCGCTCTCCAGGTCGATGACTTCCTCCTCGTCCCAGTCGCCCTCGTCGATATACTCTTCCCAGTTGCATATACGCAGGACTACCACATTGTCTTCTGCACTTGCCTGCATACCATTCATATCAAGGGCAGGAAAAGATGCCAGCAGGATCAATGACAAAAATATTATTGGCATTATTATTCCAAGTACTCTGTAAAAGCCTGTTATTTTTTTACGATTAACTGTTTTTCTCATGCCTTCTGCATTTTCTCCTTTCCCTCTTTGTTGTCAGAGAAAAGATTCATACCTATCACAATTAGTACCACGAGTACAAATATGACTGTAGACAGTGCCCAGAGCGCTGTCTTTATTTCTGTATGAGAACCTCTTGTGGCATTAACCACGTAGGTTGAGATCGTATCAAAAGTAGCCGGCTTTGTATATGTGGCTATAAAGTAGTCATCAAGGGAAAGTGTGACTGCCAGCATAAATCCTGATATGATACCACCTGCCAGCTGGGGGATGACTACAGACATGAGGGCATGAGCCGGAGACGCGCCAAGGTCAAGGGCTGCCTCATATATGCTCTGATCCATCTGCTTTAATTTAGGCAGTACCGACAGATATACAAACGGAGTACACATGGTCACATGGCCGACCACAAGGGGAAAGAATGTCTCCTTGCTCATTCCAAACAGGATGACGAGCAGGATACATATTGAAAAACCCGTCACTACATCGGCATTAACCACAGGTACCTGATTGACAGTATTTACAAAAGCCTGGGTTCTGCGTCTTGAATAATATGTTCCGATGGCTCCTATCGTACCGAGGAATGTTGATATCACTGCGCTGACAAGGGCCAGTATGACTGTTCCCCATATCATCTGTGACAGCTCCTCTGTAGTAAAGAGCGTAATGTAATTATCGAGTGTAAAGTTTCCGGCAGCACCTATATTGGGTGTATCAAGGAAACTGTATACAGCCAGTATTATGATGGGTGCATAGATAAAGACAAGGCCAAATACTATGACTATAAAACCAAGCAGTTTTTTCAAAGCAGTGCACCTCCTCTTGTATTATCCTCTCCGCCCTCGGATAAAAGGGTAAATATACATATGATCACAAGGAGTACCAGGGCTATCATGGAACCGTTGTGCCAGTCGTATGCTGAGAAGTAGCTGCCGATGAGGCTACCCATGATATATGTACTGTTGTAAAGCATATCGAGGACTACATAGTTGGTCATCGCAGGCAGAAATACCATTGATATACCTGCTATGATACCGGGTACCGACAGTGGCAGAGTCACCTTCATGAATGCATGAAGTTTTGACGAGCCAAGGTCTGATGCTGCCTCAAGGAGACTCCTGTCCATACGGCTGATCGAGTTGTAAAGCGGCAGGATCATAAACGGGAGGAAATCGTATGTCATACCGATCACTGTATTAAACAGTGGATGATATGCCAGATTGCCCTCAAAGAATGTGAGTATCTCCTTAAGTGCTGTCACCCTCAGGGTAAAGTTGATCCACATGGGCATGACAAATACCATGACCAGGGCGCCCTTTCTCGGTATATCCGCAAATGAGAGCACCAGTGCCAGAGGGTATGCTATCGCAAGGCATACGATGGTGACCATGAGTGCTATCATCATACTGTATACCAGAGTACCCGTTGTATTGGGGTCAGTAAAGAAATCAAGCAGATTGTTTATCGTAAAATATCCGTCACTGCCTGTAAAAGCGTAATAAAAAAGTACAAGCAACGGCAGTACCACAAAGCACACAAGGAATATTATGTACGGGACTGCCAGCATTTTTCTGGAAAACCTCATTGTACCCACGTGCCTCCTACTTCTTAACCGTAAATGTCATCTTGTCCTCAGGCATGATCAGGCCGACCGTATCGCCGAGGTTCCACAGATATTCATCATCAACAAACAGTTCATGACCGTGTACCGTTCTCACCACATAACTGTAGTGATCACCCTTGTAGATGAGGCTGATGATATTACCGCTTGTAATACCTTCATCGGCATTATCAGTCATATCTATGTCAGAAGGCTTGATTGATATCGTAATCTTAGTCTTCTCTATATCAAGTTCCTCTCCTGAGGATGTATAAATGGTATCGCCCTTCATCTCGGCGCCGGGGATGACTTTCATCAGGTCACACTTAATGCTCCGTCCGTTGTAGTCGAGCTCGTAATCCTTTGTGATATCAGCATCAAATCTTGTGGTATGATCCTCTGCTATCATGATATGGATTCCGTCAGGTTCAATACACATGCCTACTTCATCACCTACTACCGCAGCTTTTGTAGACTGGATCACCATCTCGTTTTTGCCGCACTCAACAGTTATCTCGTAGTGGATTCCCTTGAATATTACCGATATTACTTTTCCTTTTATTATTCCCTTTGAAGGCTCGGTGATGATGACATCCTCAGGCCTGATAACGGCATCGACAACAGTTCCTTCCGGCACATCATCGACACACTCAAACTCGCCTCCGCAGAAACGTACTTTAAGCTTGCCTGTCATCATGCCCTGGAAAATATTACTCTCTCCGATAAAGTCTGCAACAAATGCGTTTGCAGGCTCGTTATAGATATCTTCGGGAGTACCGATCTGCTGGGTCCTGCCCTCATTCATGACAACTATCTTGTCAGACATGGTGAGAGCTTCCTCCTGATCATGTGTTACATATATGAATGTGATACCGAGCTGGTCATGCATGGCCTTAAGCTCGAGCTGCATTTCTTTTCTCATCTTGAGGTCAAGGGCTCCGAGGGGCTCGTCGAGGAGCAGTATCTGGGGCTCGTTTACAAGAGCTCTCGCGATGGCGATTCTCTGCTGCTGACCACCTGAAAGGGTAGAGACTCTTCTCGTCTCAAATCCCTCGAGGTCTACCATCTCAAGTACGTGCTTTACTTTTTTATCTATCTCTTCCTTGGGTAGTTTCTTAATCTTCAGACCGTATGCAATGTTTTCATATATATTCATATGAGGAAACAGGGCATATCTCTGAAATACGGTATTGATAGGTCTCTTATTTGGAGGCAGTTTTGAAATATCCACACCGTTTAAGAGTATCTCTCCCGTTGTAGGGATATCAAATCCTGCTATCATACGCAGTGTTGTAGTCTTGCCGCATCCGGAGGGACCGAGGAATGTCACAAATTCACCGCTCTTCACAGATAAAGAAAAATCGCTGACTGCAGTAAACCCGTTGTCAGCATACGTTTTTGTTAAATTTTTCAGCTCGATGATTACGTCATCTTTTACATCAGTACTCATAATCATGTCTCTCCTAAATATTTCTTATTTGTAAAGGTTTTGTGTCCAAAACAAACATTACTGATTATATATGAAACAAATCATTTTTAATAGATGATTTTTATATTTTCTTTCGGGCCAGTGCATAAGAGATAATAAGGGGTATGATCATGATCACCCAGCTCACCGGCTCAGTGATCGCCACGCCGAAATATCCAAGCATCGGTACGAATATCCTGGCAAATCCGATCTTGGTGGCAAGCTCGAGTCCGCTTGATACAAGGGGCATGATCCTGTGGCCCAGACCCTGCAGTGTACACCGCAGTATGAAGAGGGGACCGAGTACATAGAAAAGGACTACTCCGATCCTCAAATACATGGTACCGTTGCTGATGATATCCGGATTGTCCGTGCTGGCTATCCACCCCATCAGTCTCTCACCGAATATAAAGCAGAATATGATGAGCAGTGTCGTGATCGCCGTATCGATTATGATGGCGTGCTTTACACCCTGTCTCACTCTGTCGCCCCTGCCGGCACCCATATTCTGGCTGGCATAAGTCGTCATGGAGAATCCTATGGTGTAGACCATGACCATCATGATATCAAACAGCCTTCTCGCACCTGTCTGGGCTGTTAATATATCCGTACCAAAACCGTTTATGGCCTCCTGGAGGATGATCGAGCCTACATTTACTATACAGCCCATCATACCCATTGACAGGCCTGCCATGAGCATATCTCTGCCAAGGTCTGAACCGATCTGCCATTCATCTTTACCGGGGATGATTTCAGGATATTTTTTAAGCAAAAAGAGAAGGCTTGAAAAGCCTGACACAGCCTGGGAGATAACGGTAGCGTATGCCGCTCCCTTTATACCGAGGCCAAATACACATATAAATAAAAGGTCGAGACCGACATTGCCGACTACACCCACGACAAGGCATACGAGGGGTGTCTTGCTGTCACCAACGGCCCTTAAAATATTCGAGCACATATTATATAAAGAAACAAACAGCATACCCATCAGTATGATACCGGCATAGTCAGATGAATCTGACAGTACGTCAGCCGGAGTATTAAGCAGCATCAGGAGATTTCTTATAAATACTTTTCCGAGGATTGCTATAGGCACCGCAAACATAAATGTGAGGGCAGTCATATTGGCCACACTTTTTCTGACGCCTTTTTTATCTCCTGCTCCGAAAAATCTAGCCACGGATATGGCAAATCCCTGAGTCAGTCCTATGACAAATCCGATGAGGGTATTGGTCAGCACCGTTGTGGCTCCCACTGCGCCGAGGGCCTCGGGATTTACAAAATAGCTGACGATCTTACTATCTGTTATGTTGTATAACTGCTGGAAAATATTTCCAAACATTATGGGGAGTGCAAACAGTACGATTACTTTTGCAGGATACCCCTTTGTGAGTTCTTTCATGAACTGTCCTCTTTATTGACTCTCTATTTTTATAATGTTACTCTTTAATCTGAATGAAATAATATGTGTTAATCGGAATGATTATATAGTTTTTACAGATACAGTAAAAGATATTTTTTATATTTTATAATGAAATTTTCGATAATTACCGTTACGTATAATTGCAAAGAAAAAATAGGGATTACTCTTGATTCTGTAGTAATGCAGAAAACCGATGAAAACACGGATTTTGAGTACATCATTATGGACGGTCAGTCTGATGACGGCACTATAGCCACCGCCAAATCATTGTCTGAAAATCTGCCCGGTGATATCTCCCGCAGAGTCTTTATCTATTCGGAAAAAGATGACGGTATATATGATGCGATGAACAAGGCCGTAAAAAAAGCAACCGGAGATTATATCCTGTTTCTCGGTGCAGGCGATTATCTCTATACGGACGATGTCCTAAAGAAAACCGTCCGGCTTGCAGGCAGACGCTGCAATGCAGACATATTGTACGGTTATGTGTATACAACCATAAACGGAAAGCTTAAAGATGAGATCAGAAAGTTTGATATAAAATATTCTCTCCGTATACTACCCATATATCATCAGGCTGTTTTTGCAGCAAGACATCTGTTTAATGAAAAACAGTTTGACCTTAAATATCCCGTGGTCGCAGACCAGGACTGGATGATGTATATGTACAAGCATCATAAAAAGATCAGATATATCAATCTGCCTGTATCCTATTACGAAGAAAACGGCTTTAGCAGCGATAACCCGGAAAGGGTTAAGGCAGCCTCAGCCGATCTTGAATCAGAAAGCTCCGTTATCTTATTTTGAGACGTTCCTGATAAATCTCCACGAATCCTTGCACATACGCTCGAGGTCAAACTCTGCTTTCCATCCAAGCTCCTCGTATGCTTTCTTCGGATCCGCATAGCATGTGGCTATGTCTCCCTCACGTCTTTCCTTT
The DNA here is from genome assembly GCA_902793845.1 of uncultured Lachnospiraceae bacterium. Classification (GTDB taxonomy): domain Bacteria; phylum Bacillota; class Clostridia; order Lachnospirales; family Lachnospiraceae; genus NK4A136. The sequence goes on from CADBFE010000018.1 coordinate 15,021, forward strand.
ATCACATAAGGTATCTTTACACCATTGGCCTTTTCAAATGCCTGTATTATCTCAAGTACGGAGTATCCGTTGCCTGTACCCAGGTTGTAGATATTTACTCCCGTACCTGACATTACTTTATTAACTGCACATACATGACCTTTTGCCAGGTCGACTACATGGATGTAATCTCTGACACCCGTTCCGTCTTTTGTATCATAATCGTTTCCGAATACTCCGAGCTCCTTTAACTTACCTACCGCAACCTGCATGATATATGGCATCAGGTTATTGGGTATACCGTTTGGCAGCTCGCCTATGATGCCACTCTCATGGGCACCGATAGGATTAAAGTATCTAAGCAGTACCACGCTCCACTCAGGATCAGCCTTTTGCACATCTGTCAGGATACGCTCGAGCATGGCCTTGGTCTCACCGTAAGGGTTTGTGGTATGTCCTAAAGGGCACTCCTCTGTAATTGGTACAAATGCAGGATTGCCGTACACCGTAGCCGATGAAGAGAATATGATACGTTTTACACCATACTCCCTCATTGCAGATATCAGGTTAAGTGTACCATATACATTATTGTGATAATACTCAACAGGTTTTTTTACCGACTCGCCTACAGCCTTCAGTCCGGCAAAATGGATCACAGCATCAAACTGATCATCTTTATTATCCTCAAAGATTTTCTTTAGGCTCTCAGGGTCTGTCATGTCTGCCTTGTAAAAAGCAGGCTTTGTACCGGTGATCTGCTCAATCTTGTCGAGGACATCAATACTCGAGTTGTAGAGATTATCAAATATCACAACCTCATGTCCGCTGTTTATCAGCTCCACACATGTATGGGAGCCTATATATCCTGTTCCGCCTGAGACTAAAATCTTCATGTTGCTTATCTCCTCCGATTATAATTTATGAGGGCCGTCCCCTATATCTACTACATAAAACTCAGGGGTGATTCCCGTCTTTTCTTTATATACCAATGCGATTTTATCCTTAAATATTTCAACTGCATCATTTTTTACAATGGAAACCGTGCATCCGCCAAATCCGCCGCCTGTGATACGGGATCCGATCACACCGTCGATCGTCCTTGCAGTCTCTGCCAGAATATCACATTCCTCACAGCTTGTCTCATAATCATTCTTAAGGGAATCATGGGACTCATTCATCAGCTTTCCGAATGTAGCGATGTCATTATTTTTAAGTGCTTTAACTGCCTTAATCGTTCTCTGATTTTCATATACAGCATGCTTACCGCGTTTTTTTGCTGTCTCGTTTTCTATCACATTTTTGTTTGCTTCGAATTCCTCTTCTGTTAAATCACCAAGTGATTTAATGTCGAGAACTGTCTGAAGACACTTAAGGGCCTCTGCGCTCTCGTTTCTTCTGTCGTTGTAAGCACTGGTGACAAGGCTGTGCTTTACCATAGAGTTTGTCACTACTATCTTGGCATCCTCAAGCTTAACGGGAGCATACTCGTATTCAAGAGTATTGCAGTCAAGGAATATTGCGTTGTCCTTCTTACCCATGGCTGATGCAAACTGGTCCATGATACCGCACTTGCATCCGTTGAAATTATTTTCGGAATACTGACCGATAAGCGCCAGGTCTTTATTGCTCACATTCAATCCAAAGAGATCTGTAAGCATGTATCCCGTAAGGACTTCGAGGGAAGCTGATGATGACAGTCCGGAACCGTTTGGGATATTACCGTATATCACGATATCCATTCCTTTATTAATCGTGAGGCCTCTGCCCTCAAATGCCCACATGATACCTCTCGGATAATCTGTCCAGCCAAGCTTAATATCTGTAGTCAGTTCGTCAAGACTCGTCTCCACGATGCCCTGGTCCTCAAAATTCATTGAATAGAATCTGAGTTTTCTGTCTTCCCTCAATGCTACTGCCGCATATGTACCTATCGTCAGGGCGCAGGGAAATACGTGTCCGCCGTTGTAGTCTGTATGCTCACCTATTAAGTTTACACGGCCCGGTGCGAAATATACATTTACTCCGGTATCATATCCGTATTTTTCTTTAAAAGTATCAAGGAGTTTCTGTTTCATACTGTTCCTTTCATCTGCGTTTATAATGAATCCGTAAACCGCTTAAATGCCTGTCTGCCTTCCGGTGTACATTTATATACCCCGGCGTCTTCGAGGACTCTCTCAAAAGCCCTGCCTATTTCCGTCTCTATGATGTCATAAACATTATTGTCATCTATTATATCATAACGGGCTGTAAATTCTTCTGCCCAGTCTGCGTGAGACTTAAGGGTCTCCGTACTTCTAAGGTCTTTATGCCCCGTTATCGCATCTGCCAGCTCTTTTATTTCTTTTTTTAATCTGGCCGGCAGTATTGCGAGGCCCATTACTTCTATGAGGCCTATGTTCTCTTTCTTTATATGATGGAGGTCGTTATGTGGATGGTATACACCAAGGGGACACTCCTCTGTCGTAATATTATTTCTAAGGACCAGATCAAGCTCAAATACTCCGTCCTTCATCCTTGCTATCGGAGTGATCGTATTATGAGGTTCCCCGTCTGTCTCGGCAAATATAAATGCCTTTTCGTCAGTATACCCTCTCCAGCAGTCAAGTATATGGGTTGCTGCGTCAATTAATTTTTTGTCATCCTTATGGGATATCCTGATCACTGACATAGGCCATTTTACTATACCTGCCTTAACATCGTCATAACCCTTTATCTTAAACTCCGCCTCAATAGGTGCTCTCGCCATGGGAAACTCATAGCATCCGCCCTGATAATGATCGTGGCTCAGTATCGATCCACCTACTATCGGCAGATCTGCATTTGATCCGAGTATGTAATGGGGAAACTGTTTTACAAAATCAAAAAGCTTTACAAAGGTCGCCCTCTCTATCTTCATCGGCACATGCTTTTTATTAAGGACTATACAATGCTCGTTGTAATATCCGTACGGAGAATACTGAAATCCCCACTCGCTGTCATTTATTGTGATGGGGATGATCCTGTGAGTCTCCCTGGCCGGATGATTGATCCGTCCCGCATATCCCACATTTTCAAAACAGAGCTGACATTTCGGATATGATGAGGCGACGGCATTTTTAGCCATGGCAATTGCTTTAGGGTCTTTTTCCGGTTTGGACAGATTGATGGTGATATCAAGGGTGCCGTATCTGCTCTCATACGTCCATTTCATATCCTTGCAGAGACGGTACCGCCTGATGTAATCGGTATCCTGTGAGAGTTTGTAGAAATAATCGGTCGCCTCTTTTGGCGATCTGTCGTAGTGATCTTTAAATATGCGGTTTACCTCTGAGGGTCTCGGCGCCAGAGTATTCATTATCCTTGTATCAAAGAGGTCACGGCTCACTATATTATCTTCCGTAAGTCCTCTCTCCACTGCTGTATCGAGGAGTTCCTTTAATACGGCTTCAAGACTCTGACCGGGATATTCGTCTTTACTGTCATCAAATAAAGCTCCTGTCTCCTCATAATCATTTTCTTTAAAAATATCAAGGAGCAGATTTCTCGAATATACAGCCTCATCATCTGTGATGAGGCCTTTCTTTAATCCATAGTCCACGAGTCTGTCGATATTTTCGTATAGTTTATTCATGTCTTTCTCCAAAATAAATCACTGGTTTTTGATTACTTCAAGGGCGGGCAGGGCATTGCCGTCATAATCAAACAGAGCCTGATTAGCCCATTCATTGCCCCCGGGTCCTTTTTCTCCTGTATACTTAAGAGCTGCTTCTGTTGCCCATCCACATCCCGGTACAGGTATCCACCCCGGTTCCCAGTAATAAAATCCAAGGCATTCTTCTATACCTGATATTCTGGTCATAAAGTCATTCATAAAGTCTGACTGTCCCTTTGGAGTCATCGGATACTCCAGTTTTTCAACCAGTTCCTGTTTTGTGGCATATCCTTTTAATTCCTCAACGGGTTTACCCTCATATGATCTGTAATCTTCCATTGAGAATCCCATTGATACTTCAGCGACAACCAGGTCCTTATGATATCTTTTTGCCATATCTCTTATATTATATTCCAAATCGGCCAGATTTCCATGCCAGAACGGATAATATGAAAAGCCGATAATATCAAAATCCGGTCCTCTTTTTATATAATTATCAAACCAGTCGATATACATGGGATTGTTGCCACCATTATCAAGATGGATCATGGTCCGGATACCGGGTGCAAAATCGTTTACGGCTCTTATACCGCTTCCGACATAGAGAGCGATATTGTCATACTCCGGCTTTTTACCCGTAGGCCACAGCAGTCCGTTTGTGATTTCATTTCCCACCTGTACCATCTCGGGCACAGTACCGTTTTTCTCAAGCTCCTTTAATACAAAAGCAGTGTAATCATAAATTTTATTCGCCAGTTCACCGGGCTTTAACCCTCTCCATGCTTTTGGTACATTCTGCTTGCCGGGATCTGCCCAGAAATCACTGTAATGCAGATCAAGGAGAATGCTCATGCCGGCCATTTTTGCTCTTTTTGCAAGGGCAAGTGTTTTCTCCAGATCGTTTGTACCTGCTCCGTATGGTTCTCCACTCTCGGAGTACGGATCGTTAAAGAGTCTGATCCTGGCAGAGTTTATGCCATATCTTTTTAATATATTCAGCAGATCATCCTTTTTGCCGTTGTCAAAATATACCGCGCCGCATGATTCTTCTTCAATCAGAGTCGATATGTCTGCACCTTTTATCTCTAAATGCCTGTTCATCTGAAATCGAATTCTTCCTCCGTAAATCTCTTGTGCATTGCACCGTACTTAATCCTGATAGTTTCGTTTTTTGCAAGTACATCCTGTTCGTCTCCTCTGTACTGGCATCTGAGACAGTAGTACTCACCTTTTTCTTTGTCGTAAAACATATCAATATCAAGATCCCTCATAAAGCATAAGGGACATCTGAAATTTAATTTGCCTTTTCCAGATTGAGCCATGTTGTCAATACCTCCTTTTCTCCGACATTAGTGCTGCATCCGAGTGTAAACATCGGTGAAAATGCATAACCTTCTTTTACATAGACATCTGCCGACTTTGAATCGGTAGTCAGAGATACTTTTGTATCAATTGCCGGTATCACTGCCACAGCTTCTTTTCCGCCTTCTGTATGGGCCTCCCGGCATTTATACTCATAATTTATTTCCTTGTCATCCGACTTTAGCAGTATGCCTGTCATATCTTCCGGATATTCTGTTGTACCGTAGCATCCGACCATGTATTCATTTATATTCACCTTTGCATCAGGGTTGCTCATCTTCAGGATTTTTCTGTCGATCCTGATATTTGATGCTCCCTCCTTAAAGGATATTACAGTCTGGAGTGTTACTGTCAGATCGTAGAATTCGATATCCACAGGGTCGAGTATCAGTTTTCTCGTATCTCCGTCCTGTTCAAATACTGCTTTTGTTCTACAAAGACACAGATCGACTTCCTCACCGTTGTAGCTGATTTTTGCAGATCTGATGGTTCCTTCTCCGGCATAATGAGTGAAGTATCCCGCCCTGTATTTCTCCTGAATAATGAACGGATATGATGCATCCTGAACATGCTTTGTACCTATTCCGACTTCCCATTTCAGTTTGGAAACATACGGTCTTAGATCAACTATGGCGCCGCCCTGATCCATATTGACCTGGGCTCTCATATAGGGATCGCAGTACCAGAATATCTGCTTATCCGATCCGTAGAGGATATCTCTCCAAAGCGCGCACTCCGGCTCTGTATATGACTTTTTTTCTCTGTAATAATCGGCAAATTCTCCCATGGTCATATCAATGAGTTTGCCCTCTTTTTTCAATTCACCGTAATATGCCATACCGTCTTCATACGACTTTGCGAGGAGTTCGTACGGAGCTTCCCATCTGCCCATCTTGTTCAGCCATCCCGGCCCCACAAACATCATGTTGTATGCGTAGCCGTTGTTGTATTTTTCAAGATGTCTGTACTGGTCTATCAGGTTGTACAGATACGGATATTCCCATGTCTTGCTGTCATATATCATTCCCCTCAGTACATTCTGGGGATGTGTTCCGAAGTTTGAGCCGTTTCCGTCATAGCATGCCAGGAGATCCCTTGATAAATGAGGGATGGCTACTATGCCACTGTCCTCCTCTTTATCCACAGCCGGTGCGTGTGTGTTTGCCTTTGAAGGTATCCACGGATTCCATGGTCCTCCGTCAAACAGTGTGTACCATGAATTGTTACATGTATGATACGCCTTGGGGCCTTCCTCCCAGCATGTTGCCACAGCGCACTTTACCATGGGATACTTTTCCTTGATATAATTTGTCAGGTCGGCATCCATGTAATATGATCCTGTAGATTCAGGATAAAATCCGAATATCTCATGAAACTTTTCAAACACATCATTGACGATTGCCTTCTTATCTTCCATGGAAAACATCCAGATACAAAAATCCTTTGTCTTATACTTTTCCCTGAATTCTTTGCAGGGCAGTCCAAGCAGGGATAATGCTATTTCGTCGCCATACTTTTCATGATCCTCTTTTGCGATTTTCACTGCTTCCTCATTAAACAATGATGCATAGGTCATCTGTATAGTGACCTTCAGACCGTTTTTATGAGCAGTCTCCTGCTGAAACTTAAATATATCCAGGGATTCTGTCAAAAGGGCTTTTCTGCCTATATCCTCTTTCTTACCCTGTCCTGTTACTTTTTCTGCATATTCAGGCACCATCTCCGGCCTGTGTATGATATTAACTATAAATTCTTTTTTCATATATACTCCTCAAACTTTAATCATCCTTTTACAGATCCGCCTGTAATTCCTTCCACATAGAACTTCTGCATTATTACAAAGAGTATCGATATCGGGATGGATACGATCACTCCTCCTGCACAGAATACAGAGAAATATGAATTAACCAGGGATTTATCAAGCATGTTGTACAAACCTATCGCCACCGTCCAGTCTTCTGCTTTTCCTGAGTTGAGCATCAGCTTGGCCATCACAAAGTCGCCCCATGGAATAAGGAATGAACATATTACCTGATATACAACTATGGGTTTTGACAGCGGCAGTACGACCTTTGAAAAAATCGTAAACTCCGAAGCACCCTCCAGTTTTGCAGCTTCTCTTAAGGATGTGGGTATCGTATCCATAAATCCTTTTGCGATCAGAAATCCGAGTCCCGAACCTGCGGAATAAACTATGATCATTCCTATATGGGAATTTGTCAGATTCAGAGACTTCATGACAAAATAAATGGCTATCATGGACAGCACACCCGGAAACATTCCGAGTATGAGAGACATGCTCATGAGGGCCTTGCGGCCTTTAAATCTCATACAGCTCATCGCATAGCTGACCATCAGGACAAATGCTGTGGATATCAGGCATGTGAACACCGATATCTCCAGTGTATTTCTAAACCATGTGACATACCTTACAACCGAATCCGGTTTTAAAAACAGTTTTATATAATTATCAACGGACCATGATGTCGGAAAGAAATGAGATATATTTATTCCCGACTGGCTGCTGAATGAAGTCACGCAGAGCCACAATATCGGTATCAGCCAGACCACAACCAGAAATACAAGGAGGACATATCTGAGCACATCAAACAGTTTCTTTCTGAATTTCAGAAATCCGTCTCCGTTATCGGTTCTGCTAATCTGAATTTCTTTTTTTTCGACAGTATCATCAGTAATATTTCCCATTATCTGAAATCCTCCTCTCTGTCACCCTTTATGGTTCGTGTATATGTTATCAGGGTAAATACAGCACAGATAACAAACACAACAATACCGATTACGGAAGCCATCTTGTAGTTGTAATATTCATTTGTCAGTCTGAACAGCCATGTCACGAGCAGGTCAACTTCTTTTGCATTTGAGCTTGCAAGTGCCTGATCATGAGTAATAAACACATTCTGAGTTAGAAGCCATATTACATTGAAGTTATTTATATTCTTTACAAAATCTGTGATAAGAGCCGGTCCCTGAATGAAAAGTATATGGGGTATTTTTATATGCCAGAATATCTGCCAGTTGCTGGCACCGTCTATCCGGGCACTCTCTATCTGATCAGAAGGAATATTCATCAGAATACCTGTTGATATCAGCATCTGATACGGTACGCCGACCCATATATTGATCATGATGATCATAAACTTTGCCCATCCCGGATCTGTCAGGAACGGAATATAATCTATACTGGTACTTACAAGACCTATATTCTGGAGCAGTCTCGTAATCCCGAGATTCGAGCAGATTGTGTTGACTATACCTGAATCTGCAAAAAAGTTTCTGACCAGGAGGAGTGTTACAAACTGGGGTACCGCTATCGCAATTATAAACAGGGTCCTCCACATTTTCTTCAGTTTCACTCTTTTATGATTGATCAAAATAGCAAGGAGGATACCGCCTATAAATGTGGTAAATGTGGCAAAGACAGCCCATACCAGTGTCCACACAAGTATCTTGCCAAAAGCATATCCAAATGTGGCTGTAATTGAATTTGAAAAAAGACTCTTGAAATTGGCCAGACCTACCCATGTAAACAGGGAGTTTGGCGGCATGTGCTGCTGATCGTAATTTGTAAATGCAACAGCCACAAGCACAAATATCGGAATGATATTCATAAGGATTACACCGATGACGGGAAGTGTCAGCAGTGTTATATGAAATCTGTCATTAACAAGTTCATTAAGATCTTCTCTGAATGTATTGATATGCTTTCCGCTTTCTTTATCCAGCTGCAGTTTGTATACATTCTTTATATTTGCTATATAGAAAATAACAAAAACTATGATCACAAAAATCGATATGATCGAATTCAGCAAAATCAGGAATGAGTTGTCATAATCGTTTACCGTATTTTGCAGGGTAACGGGATCAAAAACCGACTCAAACTTGACAGTTCCGAGCGTACCAAAATCAGCAAGAAACGGAACAGAGTAAAAAGCTATAAAAAATATGAAGCCTGCCTCTGCCAGCATCACAAGTAATCCGTTGATTATCTGCTTTCGTGCGAAATAACCGGCACCCATCAGTACGGAGGAAAGTTTTACCCATACATCTCCTCTGGTAAACGCCTCCCATGCATCACTGAAATATCTGCCCACACTTTGAACAGACTCTTTTCTTTGCTGTTTTCTTTTTTCTTTCTCGGCCGACTTTTCCCTGATCCGCTGTTCGTGAATCATAGCATTGACATCAAGGTTGTCTATTTCTTCATCCGAGAGCTCTGTTTTAATTTCTTCATCGTATTTTTCTCTCATACCTGTTCTCTCCAGAATGACTTAGGGTTAAAAAGCGCCTCATACACCCTTATGGGCATATGAGGCGTGTAAAAATCATATACCTGATTACATATTCACATGTATCTCAAACGTTTTTTATTCTGAAACAGGTGCAGTAATACCTGCCACAGCATTATCAAGAAGCTCCTGAAGTGATGTTCCGTCAGGGTTGCCTGCTGCAAGAATGCTGCCGAGTGTCTCAGATGATGCCCAGTAGTTTCCACCGATTCTCTGAGGTGTAGCAAATTCTGCCTGTGCTGCAAGAGCTGCTATGGCGGGATTTGCTTTTACGGCATCACTTGCTGCTGCAGCTGCGTTTGCAGGACCTTCCTGATATGTATCGAATCTCTTTTCCTGAGATGACTGGCATGTGAGATACTCAGCAAGGAGCATTGACCAGCCTACATAGTCAGAGTGAGGATTTACACCGATAAGCTTGTATCCTGAATATGAGCTCATCTGAACCTGCTCACCTGCTACAGTAAATGTGGGAAGTTTTGCTGCTGCATAATTGTCTCCCCATGCGGCTGCCGCTGCCTCAGCATCCCATGTACCGGATACACCTGCGATGATAGTTCCCTCAGCTATACCTGTCTGGAACTCTTCATCAGTAGCTGACTGGAATCCCGGATTAGAACAGATATCCAGAATAGCCTGGGCTACATCTGTACCGCCATCCTGATTCCACTCGCAGAAGTTTGTCACTCCGTCTTCATTTAATCCTGTATCAAGTCCGGCACCCTTGAAGAATGAATAGAGATACCATCCTGCGTCAATCTGCATTGTAATCTTTTTGCCATTATCTGCTGCAATCTGCATCATCTGGTCAAATGACTTTACATCATCTTCTGTGAAGTACTCTGTAGAGTAAAACATAAAGTATCCGTTTGATGCTGTAGAAGGATATGCGTAAAGCTGTCCGTCAACTGTTGCTGCCTCTACAGCTCCTGAGAGGTTCTCTCCCGCAACATCATATGTGTAGGAAGCGCTCACCGGCTGAAGTGCTCCTCCTGCAACGAGTTCATTGATCTGGTCATCAGCAAATGTATAAACATCAGCTGCAGCGGTTACATCTGTGAGGACTGTATCCTTTGCCTGAGCCTCTGAGCATGCACCTACTGTAATGTTGAAATCAACATCCGGATAAAGAGCCTCGAACTCATCTACGAGCTGCTGTGTGAGATCCTGCTGAATCTCGGAAGCCCATACAGTAAGTTCTACAGTACCCTCTGTTGCATCGATGAGCGCCTGTACTCCTGATGCGTTTGTACCTTCGGAAGCACCGGTGTTTTCTGCACTGTCTGCAGGAGCCTGTCCTCCACATCCGGCAAGAGTTCCGACTACCATTGTCGATGCGATAAGTAATGCAAGTAATTTCTTCTTCATTTTTTTCCTCCTTACGAATTGGGTTGTTATTGTTTTTGCTGTTTTTGTTTTTATAGAACTGCAATATTTTTGTGTTTGCGCAATCGGTTGTTCTAATATCGATATTACTTTTATTTTTTTTTAGTGTCAACGGTTTTTTTGACTTTTTTGTTATTTAAAACCGGTTTTGTGAAAAATGACTGTTTTTGATTTGCACTGCTTGTATGCTTTGACCATAGATGAAATTGCAAGTAATTTACTGGGTTGAACCCTTGAGCATCACTTCATACGGGAGATATGTTCTGCCCGGAACTTCATTTCCCTCTATATAAGAAAACAGCAGGCTGGCCGCAGTTATTCCCAGTTCCCTGGGATCGTATTTAAGAGTGGTTATGGGAGGCTGGTTGTTTTCTATAATCTCGCTGTTGTAGAAAGACGCCACCTTAATCTGCTCCGGTATTTTCACATTTTCTTTATGTAATTTATCAATTACCATTGCACATATCTTGTCATCGGCACATACAATGCATTCAACATTTTCATGTATGGCATTGTCCACAATCCTGCCAACAGCACCTTCGTTGTCAGAGTTCATATATATTTCGCTTTTTATTTTTTTTGATGCTGATCCTATCGCGCTCTCAAAGCCTTCTCTTCTGGTGAGATTTACAATATGCCTGTCACTTCCGCATATGAGGACCAGATTTTTCAGACCTTTCAGAAGCAGTATACTTATCAGTTCACCGCACGCTTTTACATGATCGTTGTCTACCTGGATAACATTTTTTTCATCCGTACTTCCTATAACCACAAAGGGTATTCCGGACTCCTTTAAAAACCTTACATTCTCATCATCTGTCAGTGTACGGCCAAGTACTGCCCCGTCTATCTTCTGATTTGTCACAATTCTTTTCAGACTGCTGATATCATCATCGTAGACCATCGATATCAGTACATCATAATCTCTTTCCTGTGCTTCACATATAACCCCCGACATACACTTTTGAAAAAAAGGCAGGTCAGTCACACCCGGATCTCCAGGCATTATCCATGCGATATTATATGTCTTCTGCTTTGCCAGACCCTTTGCGATTGGATTTGGCTTATAATTGTTCTTTTCAATGTATTCAAGGACTTTATTTCTTGTCTCGCTGCCTATTCTTCCCTTTCCCGATATGGCCCTGGATACTGTGGTCTTTGATATTCCCAGTGCATCCGCCACATCCTGTATGGTGATTTTGGAAACTGCGTCATCATCATTTCTGATCAGATAATTCTCCATAATACATTCCTTCTTCCGTGAGCATTTATGCTTTAACTTATTTTCCGGTTTACTTTTATAATAACTGGTATTATAATCTGGATAATCGGTTGCGCAATGGCATTTATTTGAATTTTATAAATTATTTGCTATTGTGTCAAGTTGTTTGCGCAACATTAGCAGCAGTCTATATTATCCATACTAATTAAGAGGTGTCAGATTGAATACAGAATACTCTTTTTCCACAAAATATGACAAATTCCTTTTTGGCGCAGCCTATTATGCCGAATATATGCCTTACGACCGGATCGATACAGATTTTTCACTTATGAAAAAAAGTGGGATAAACGTGATCAGGATAGCAGAATCCACCTGGAGCACCCATGAACCAAGGGAAGGTGTCTTTGACTTTTCTGCCCTTACAGCCATGCTTGACTGTGCCGTCAAATACGACCTTAAGGTCATTGTAGGGACGCCGACCTATGCCATTCCCTCATGGCTTTATCATAAGCATCCCGATGTCCTCGCCGTCACAAAGTACGGCCCCCTCCTTTATGGTTCAAGGCAGCTTACTGATCTTACAAACAAACATTATCTTTTTTATGCTGAGAGAGTCACGCGAAAGATGATGGAAATATGCCGGGACAGCAAAGCTGTCATCGGGTACCAGATTGATAACGAAACCCGTATAGCCGGAGCGGCGGGCCCTGATATTCAAAAGAAATTTGTAGAATATTTAAAAGAGCTTTATCCGGACATAAATGATCTCAACAGGGAATTCGGTCTCGATTACTGGAGCAACAGGGTAGACAGCTGGGAAGATTTCCCGGATATCCGGGGTACAATAAACGGTTCATTATCTGCCGAATACAAAAAATTCTTACGAAAATGTATCACCGATTTTCATAAATGGCTGGCAGACATAGTCAGGGAATATACTTTTCCCGGTCAGTTTGTTACTCATAATTTTGATTATGAATGGAGAAACTATTCTCACGGTATGCTTCCTCTCGTAAACCAGCCTGAATCCGCCGCCTCGTTTGATATAGCAGGATGCGACATATATTACAGATCCCAGGATGATTTTGACGGCTCTGACATTTCATTTTGCTGTGCGATAGCCAGGAGTCTTAAAAAATCTCCTTTTCTCGTACTGGAGACCCACGCCCAGGGATTAAAGGCCAGACTGCCATATCCCGGCCAGATGCTCCAGGCCATGTATACATTCGCATCGGGCGGCGCCACCGGTATCCTTTACTGGAACTGGCACTCTATCCATAATTCGTTTGAATCATACTGGAAGGGTATCCTGAGCCACGACCTCCTTCCTAACAGAATTTATGACGAGTTGTCCTCTTCATATACAGAATTTACGAAAACAGTCCCTCCCTCACTCCTTGCCGGGCACGGATTAATGCCATTAAATGACGTTGCGATCATGCTTGACCGTTGTTCGTGTGTGGGTCTTGAAGAGTTTCCCTTTGATGATACGGATCACACCGATTACAACGATGTGGTCAGAACATATTTTGATGGCTGCTATGAGCTGGGCATCCACTGTGACGTCATTTATCCGGGTGACGATCAAGGCAGATACCGGCTGATCATTATCCCGGCAATGTATTCCGTTTCAGATGAGACAGTCCGGTCCCTGCGCAGCTATATAGAAAACGGCGGACATGTACTCATGAGTTTTAAAAGCCTTTTTGCAGACAGAAATCTCAAAATATATCACGATGCCCAGCCTCACGGCATCACTGATATATGCGGTTTTACATATGACGAATTCACTGTCCCGGGCAGAGCCAAAATACTTTTTAACAACGGATATACAGCCACTCCCAAATACTGGATAGAACTGCTCAGGACAAACTCTGAGACTGCAAAGGTATGGGGCAGATATGAGCATAAATACTGGGAGAAATACTCTGCTGTCATACATCAGCCAATTGGAAAAGGTTCTCTTACCTATGTAGGAGCCTTTCTTGAAAAAGATGACTTAAAACCCATTATTTCAAAGCTTGCAGATACCATATCCCTCGATATTCCGGGTGCCCGGTATCCCGTTGTAGCCAGAAAGGTTTCTGACTCAAACGGTGAAAAATACCTGTTTATATCAAACTATTCCGATTCGGAAGCCGACTTTATCGACGAAAAAATCTGTCCCGGGACAATTCACTTAAGTGACTGGGACACAAAAATAATTAAAATGTAGGAGGAACCGGTTATGATGATACATAAAAAACTTTCAACTCTGCTCATAATGACTGCATCCGTATTTCTTTTATCAGCCTGCTCAAATAATAATCAGACTGCTGTATCTGCCGATACTGCCCCTGATATGACACTGGTCAATGCCGGAGCAGAAGTAAAAGCCGCCGACGCTGCAAAAGCTGCCGCATCTCCGTCTGAATATACTGCCAAAGACCATGATTATACTGCAAAAGAAGTAAGCGAAATAGAGAGAGAATATTTCACACTCCCGTCCGCTGCGGAAGAAAGCAGTATATATGTTGAACCTGTAGAAGGAATTCCGGACGATTTCATCAGAGGTGTTGACGCATCCGAAGTCCTCTCAATAGAAAACAGCGGTGCCAAATATTATGATAGTGAAGGTAACGAGCAGGATGTATTTAAGATACTCTCACAGTCGGGAGTCAATTATATAAGACTCCGTATATGGAACAATCCCTACAACCTTGACGGAAATGGATACGGAGGCGGAAACTGTGATTTACAGACTGCAGTCAGTCTGGGAGTCCGGGCTACAAAGTATGGCATGAAGGTACTGATTGATTTTCATTATTCCGACTTCTGGGCCGATCCCGAAAGACAGCTCTCACCTGTTGCATGGCAAAATCTCTCTGATGAGGACAAATGCCTCGCCCTTTATGATTTCACATACGACAGTCTCGAAACGCTTATCTGTGCCGGCGTGGACGTATCAATGGTCCAGGTTGGTAATGAGACCAATAACGGTCTGTCCGGAGAGACAGATTTTGATACTATATGCCGTCTTTTTAACAGTGGCAGTCAGGCTGTCAGGAAAATATCAGAAGTATATGACAAGGATATAGCTGTCGCTCTTCATTACACCAATTCAACAGATTATGAAAAGATCGACAATATATGTGCAGGACTCCTTGAAAACAATGTGGATTATGATATTCTCGGTCTTTCCTACTACACTTTCTGGTCAGGATCCTTTGAGCAGTTTGGAAATGTGATGAGTCATGTCAAAAATGAATATGGCAAAGATGTGATGCTGGCCGAATTTTCATATCCGTTTACAGATCAGGACGGCGACTGCTATGCCAACAGTGCCGCGGGCGGAGAAATGAGCGCCGGATATACATCCTCTGTCCAGAGCCAGTCAACAATGATCCGTGATATGTGCGCCCTTACATATGATAACGGCGGCATAGGTGTATTTTACTGGGGTGGTACATGGATACCCGTAGGCAGCGATTATGAGACCAACATGGAGTTATGGGAAAAGTACGGCAGCGGATGGGCTACCAGCTATGCCGATTCATATGACCACGAAAATGTAGGTAGCTATTACGGAGGATCAGCCTGGGACAATCAGGCCCTGTTTGATTTTGACGGTAAGGTCCTGCCCTCTCTCGATACATTTAAATATCTCGGTACCGGTACGATATGTGATCCGGCTGTCGATTACATACCTGATATAAATATAGATGTTCTCGTCGGCAGGGAACTTGTGATGCCGGATACTGTTTTCGCAATATATAATGACAGATCGTTAAACGGCGAGGTCAGTGTCACATGGGACGAATCGGAGCTTGAATCTGCCGATACCTCAAAAGACGGAGAATATACAGTCACCGGCAGGACAGATGATGGTCATATCGTTACGGCTACCGTAAATGTTGGATATGTAAATATTGCTGACAATCCCGGCTTTGAAGAAGAGGATTACTCTATGTGGGATGTTACCTATGAAGGCGATTCAAATCCTACTGATTTTCAGGACAACGGAGCCGACGCGAAAACAGGTGATATGTCATTTCATTTCTGGTCGGAAGATAACATGTCATTCACAATATCCCAGACGAAAACGGATCTGACACCCGGCGTCTATATGGTATCCGTTTTTTCTCAGGGCGGCGATATGAACGACGACTGCAGCATGGAATTGTATGCAATCGCAGATGGTGTCGAATATACTGTTTCCTTTATGGATACATCCTGGTGCAACTGGCAAAACCCGGTCATATACGATATACCGGTAACAGATGGTGAGATCACATTTGGTGTACGAATGAATCTTTGTCCAAAAAGCTGGGGTACCCTTGATGATTTTTCTCTCTGCCTTACAGATACTGTTGATTAAGACTTACTTATTTCCCCGGAGTATTTATTTTCAGAGTAATTTCAAGTATAATTATATTGTAGTTTTTGAGTTTTCAGGGGACTATAAATAGCAAAACTCACATAAAGAAAGGACTCGGATCGATCATGGAAGAAAAAACACTCTCAATCGAAGAAAGGGAACTGGCACTCGCCAACAAAAGGATGCTGCAGACAGCAACAGCTCTCTGCATAATCATTTCTCTCGCTTACCTCCTTGAGGTATTTAAAGGAGCCAGGACCATCGGCTATACAGCCGCTGTAATAGCCTTTGCTCTCGTACCGCAGATAGCGGGCTGGATAGTCAGAAAAGGCAATCACGCCTCACCGGCCATAAAGCATATATCTGCACTCGGCTATGCACTGATGTATACTTTTGCTTTACTTACATCAGAAAACATTCTCGTATTTACGTATGTAATACCCATGCTCATAGTCATCACCCTGTATGATGATGTTAAATATATCTCCCGGACCGGTATAGGAGTGATCATCGTAAATATCATCTCCATCGTCCTCCAGGCTGTAAACGGCAAGATTGAGGATACAGCCGTTGCTGAGATTCAGGGCCTCGTAACAGTAATGATAATCATTTATCTCATCGTAGTCAGCAAGACCAACCACGCATTCCAGATAATGCGTACTGCCAATCTTGAGGAAGCCAACCAAAAGACTACTGCTCTCCTTGAAGAGATCCTCGTCGTATCCGACAGAGTGACAGAGACTGCAGGTGAGCTTGCCGGAGAGATGTCCGTCCTGCGTTCATCCCTTGATCAGACTATTGACTCAATGGAACAGGTAAGCCAGGGTGCCAATGAATCAGCTGATGCAGCCCAGACCCAGCTCGTACAGACCAATGAGATTTCAGATCATATCGAAAATGTTAAGGATTCATCAAATGTCATCACAGACAATGTAAATGTTGCCGCCGATGCAGTATCGGTAGGCCAGACCAACATCCGTCACATGACAAACCTGACAAAAGAGGTTGATGAGGCAGGTAAGGAAGTTGCAACAGCCCTTGATAAATTTAAAAAGACAGCCGATGAGATGAACTCCATCACAGATATCATCACCAATGTTGCATCCCAGACAAGACTCCTTGCACTTAACGCTTCCATTGAGGCAGCAAGAGCAGGTGATGCCGGCCGTGGCTTTGCCGTAGTTGCCAGCGAGATTTCAAACCTTGCAGGACAGACAACCAATGCCACAGAAAATATCAATGCTCTCATCACCGATGTAGTAGGCCAGGTCGGAAACATGGTTGCAACCATCGAAAAGCTCCTTAAGGCAGGCGAGGAGGAAAGCAGATGTGCTGCAGATACTGCGGACAGTTTTGAAAAGATCTCAGGTACCGTAGATATAATCAAGCAGCATACATCAGATCTCGACAGTGTAATCGCCCGTCTCGCATCATCAAATGATGAGATAGTAAACAGCATTCAGACGACATCAGCCGTTACCGAGGAGGTAACAGCCCATGCCACAGAGACATTTGATACCACCAAAAGAAACCAGGATATCGTCAATCATATCAACTCCCTGGTGGAAGGTCTTAACGCCGACGCAGAACAGCTTAAAGCAAGCAGATAATATAGATAACAAAAGAGCGCCGCATTTAATGCGACGCTCTTTTTATATGCATTCTTTATTTTATACCGTATCGCCTTCGCTGATAGTCGTATCTCTCATTTTATATTCTTTATCCTCATCGATCATTCCCAGCATGATATCAGCAAACTTAGGATCGAACTGACTGCCCTTTCCTTTTTCTATCTCTCCCCTTACTATCTCCTGAGAGAGGACATTTCTGTAGCTTCGCTTACTGGTCATGGCATCATAGGCATCTGCCACTGCGATGATCCTGGCCTCTTCCGGAATATTATCGCCGGCCAGTCCCTCAGGATATCCTCTTCCGTCAAATCTCTCATGATGACATTTGGCTCCGGATGCCAGCTCCGGCATTTCCTTGATATTACTCAATATCTTATCGCCGATTGAGGGATGTTTTTTTATCATTCCGAATTCCTCATCGGTGAGTCTGCCCGGTTTGTTTATTACCCAGTCAGGTACACCAATCTTGCCTACGTCATGGAGGAGTCCCATCATGAAGATCTTCTCCTGACGCTTCTCATCATAGCCATACCTTTTAGCGATCTCTCTTGAATACTGGGCTACTCTCTCCGAATGACCGTTTGTATAATTATCCTTGGCATCGATGGCATACGCAAGACTCTCGACTACATGGACAAACAGGCTCTCATATTCCTTTGTCTTTTCATGGACCATAGCCTCGAGATTGTGCTGGAGGCCGATGAGCTCCACTGCGTGCCTTACCCTGAGCACCAGTACACTGGGTACAAAAGGCTTTCTGATAAAGTCCATAGCTCCAAGGGACAGTCCCCTGGTCTCGGCATCTTCATCTTCATTGGCTGTCAGGAATATCACCGGGGTATCTCTCCATGCGACCTTGCCCTTTTTCAGCTCACTGACCACATCAAAACCGGTCATACCCGGCATATGGATATCCATCAGAATGAGATCAGGTGCGTCATGCTCCGTCGTATATTCCAAAAGAGCATCTCCCGACTTTAGTACGATCACATTAAACCCTGCTTCGCTTAAAGTACTCCAGGCTTTTTTCAGGATAATCGGATCATCATCAACTACTATAATCTGTGAATTCATTTTAACCTCCCTAAAATACTTTTTCTCTCGTATATGATATCGAAAAATCGTTTATCTATCAACTTCAGCGTGTTATACTCAAACTGTATAAATCAAAGTAAATCTCCCGGAGGAAGTGATCTTATGAACATTAATATACCCGGTATCGATACAGGGAAAGGAATCATAAATTCCGGTTCCCTCGAGCTTTACAAAGATCTCCTTAATGATGTCTACAGGCTCATAGATGAAAAATGTGCCCTGGTAGAATCATATTTAAACGGAAATGATATACAAAACTATACTGTCCAGGTTCACTCATTAAAGTCAACCTGCCGTATGATCGGCGCCATGGACCTCGGAGAGGAATTCTTTACTCTTGAAAAGCTCGGTAAAGAAAATAATACAGAGCAGATCAGACTCCTCACACCGGATGTATTAAACTCATTCAGGTCATTAAAGCCTTATCTTGAGCCATATGCCGTCAAGGCAGACGGTGCCAGAAAAGTTTTTGACAAGGATGCCGTATCCGAGCTACTGCGCACTCTCATCGCCGCAATCGATGACTTTAATTTAGATACTGCGGAAAAGACCGTAAACCTGCTCACCGGATATGATTACAATCCTGAGCTTGGCAAAGATATTGAAGCCCTCGGCAGACTCGTCTCAAACATCGACTATGAAGAAGCCAAAGATCTGGCCCGCCTGATACTTGAGCGTCTTTAAGCGGCATCAGTCTGTAGGTATCGTTCCGTAACCGGCTACCGCTTCATCTACGGTCATCTCACCGTTTACAACAGCAAAAGCCGCTGCCCTGAACTGTTTAACTGTCGTATCGAGCAGCTCTGTATCTCTGAAATTAACTGTACAGTCTTCAGAAAATCCCGACAGCGATGAGTATATTTCATCAATGGAATAATCATCTGTGGGATTTATCAGTCTTTTCTCCTGTGCCATCAGTCCGAGCTGATCTTCACTGGTCAGGAACCGTATGAACTCATTTGTCATATCAAGGTTTTCACTGTTTTTGTTTACACTGAATAAGATCGATACGGAATCCATATAATATCCGCTCTCGTCTCCTGAAGGTGCCACATAAAAATCATACCTGAACGGATTGGCCGAAAAAGCTTCCGAAGTACTCTCACGCTTTTTTGTTCCGGATACAACATCTCCCGAGCAGAGCATCATCGGTACATCTCCCTCGAAAAACCTCATTATGACTGAGTTGTAATCATCCTCTATTTCTGCCGAGCATTTCTCCACATCGATACATCCCGCATCTATAAACTCTTTTAACCTTGTCAGTGAATCTCTCATAGCTTCACCTGCAGCAGGGTCAAGATTATTAAGTCCGTCCTCTACGCTTCTGTCATCCTTGACTGTTTTTGCAAACATCGGGTAGGCAAAAGTATATCCTATTCCGGGAGTCGTAGTAGTATTGGCACCCATTACAGGAGACTCATAACCGGCAGCCTTTAACTTCTCACATGTATCAACCAGCTCGTCAAAGTTCTCTGGTACCTCAAGATTCTCTTTTTCAAATATGTCCATATTTACAAGCATACCGTAGGATGTAGCAAATACCGGCAGTGCCAGTATCTCACCGTTATCCATCTCCCATCTGACTCCGGAGCGGATGCAGTCTAAGTTAATATCAAGCTCCGGGTCTGAGAGAACCTCTGCTCCGTCAAACAGTGGTGCAAACTGGTCATCTCCGTACATCCAGGGCTGTACCACATAGATATCAGGGGGTTCCTGACCTGCAAGTGCCGGTATGATCGTATTCCTGTAATCATCGAGATATACATACTGTATCTCACCGTTTGGATAGTATGCATAGAACCTCTCAAATGCACTCTCCAAAGACTCAAAATTAGAGTATGTTCCTGCTATAGTAAGTTTGTATTCTGTTTCAGTCGAATACCTGGGAGTAAATTCTTTGCTGACCTCCCCGCCGGTCTGTCCGCATCCCGGCACGGCAAGTAACATCATTGCCGCACATGCTGCAGAAATAATCCTTTTTATACTTTTTTTCATATGTGCTCCTTTCCACATTAATGTTTTCCCTTAAAATACTCTTTAGCCAGAGAGACTGCTCCGCTTTGATCTATTTCACCTGTATTTATACGTATGATTTTTGATTCATCCGTACCATCCGTAAGAGCTGTCTCATCACCTGCAATTATGAGGTCCGTCTCATGATTTTTTAAATATGACGCCGCCTGCTCCTTAGATTTTACCACAGTGACATCATAACTGTCAGACAGCCATTCCTTTAACCTGCGCAACATATTCACATCTTCATTTATTACAAGGATGCTTTGGCGTTTTCCTAAGGACTCGGTTTCTTTATCCTCCGTGACTGTCTCAACTATGTTATGAGGCAGATACTTAAGGAGCATTTTTTCCAGTCTGCCCGTATCGATAGGCTTTGTCAGATAATCGTTAAAGCCTGCCTCAATATACATTTCACGCATTCCGGATACTGCGTTGGCTGTCAGACATATCACCGGAGTCTCTTTATTTGGCGTATCCGCGCACGCCTTCATCTCCTTTATGGTCTCTATACCGTCCTTGTCCGGCATCATGTGATCGAGAAAGATTACATCATAGAAATTTCGTTTAAACAGTGCTATGGCTGCATCTCCGCTATCCGCTGTCTCTATCTGCATCTTTGTCCTTGAGAGGAGATTTACAAATACTTTAAGATTTACTTCCGTATCATCAACTACCAGTACCCTTGCCTCTGGTGCCACAAATTTTGCTTTATACTGTTTTCTGTCACTGAGATATCGTTTAAATGCAGCATCAAATTCGCCCATAGGCTCAGGATTTACGACCTTTTGCTTTAAGTCAAAAGAAAATACCGAGCCTTTTCCGTACTCGCTCTCCACGCAGAGTTTGCTGTCCATCATATTTAGAAAACTCTGGGCAATAGCCATGCCAAGGCCTGTACCTTCGATGTTTCGGTTTTTCTTTTCTTCAATACGTTCAAAGGCTACAAACAGCTTGTCTAAATCTTCTTTCTTTATACCTATTCCCGTATCTTTTACAGATACATGGAGGATGACACTGTCTCCGTCTTCTTCACACTTGCTGCACGATATCGAAAATACTATGCCGCCCTCTTTCGTATATTTAACGGCATTAGAGAGAATGTTTGTTATTACCTGTTTTATCCTGATCTCATCGCCGGAGAGCATACTCGGGATATTTCTGTCCACATCAAGCTCAAACGAAAGGCCCTTTTCCTCTGCTCTGCGCTGGACCATATTCACGAGATCATTAAGGAGTGATACGAAACCGTAGTCAACCGGTATGATTTCCATCTTGCCTGCTTCTATTTTGGAGAAATCAAGGATATCGTTGATGATCCCAAGGAGAGTATCTCCTGCCGTACGTATGCTGTCCGCATACATCAGAGTCTCTTCCTCACGGCTGTCCCTTAAGATCATCTCATTCATGCCGATGATGGCATTCATCGGAGTCCTGATATCATGGGACATTGTGGAGAGAAAGAGTGATTTTGCTTCATTGGCCTGATTGGCCGCCTCTGCCGCAATTGAGAGCTTTCGATTGTAACCGCGGAGTATACACATATTGAAATGCAGCAGGATGAAGAGTCCTACCGATGCGATACCTAAAAGGAGCCAGTCTATTGACCTGCTGTCCGTCAGTTCCGTTGCTGGGATATATGCAATGAGATACCAGGAATCAAGACCGCTAAGGGGTGTGTAAGCTATGACGCTGTCCTCTTTTTTGGAGTTTCGGATATGCATGGAACCTATCCCGGTGCGGATTGCATTTACAACATCGTTGTATTCCTGAGGTGACATAGGATTATATGATTTGAAGTATTCAAAAAAGTTGCTGTTTTTCAAAGACTTGCCGTGAATCATGTAGTCGCCGTCCCAGTCAATCAGGGATATCTCCACATTTTCATACTCGCCCTTCAGGAAAACAAGCTTCTGCTCCAGACGGCTCACAGGTACGACGCGGATCACAAGACCGTCCCGTAAATCACCGGTCTCGCTATCCAGCACCTTTACATTATTCAAAAAGGCAATGGACTGGACGCCGTTTAACGGATTGGTATATGCCCTTGTCAGATTGACCCGGCCTTCTGCAATACCGTTTTCAAGATCATCAAAAATTTTTATATGGGAATAATCTACAGAATAATCGGACGGATCTGTCGCACTGGCAGAGGTTGAGATGCCGTCAAGAGACCCGTCGTCTGTATAAATCAGATGACCCGATATTTCGGGAGAAATTTTTGCTTTTCTGATATAAGATATAGCTTCATCAACAGTCATGGGCTCCCCTGCTTCTGCAGACCTGTTGATATAATTGGCCCAGATATCGCACAGATGCTGCTCATCTTCCAGATAATTGGCGATGATCTGCTCTGTTGTCGTTGTCATTTTCTCAAAAGCTGCAATTGAAGCCTCGTTTGATTCATGTGCCCTGTCATTTGCATATTTCACAATGACAAAAAGAATCAGTCCCACTATCAAGATGTTTATTATAATAATATTTCTTTTCTTCAATCTGCATCCTCTGAATAAAGCTCGGATATTTACATATAAATACTATTAAATTATACCACTTTCTGCCCATGCTGACAGTACTTTCAAAAGCTCTTCATAGGACGAAGCCACGTAATCGATATTATATTTTTCTTTTTCCGAGTCTATATCTCCATGGGGCATAAACCAGACTGATGTAAGGGATGCATTTTGTGCCCCGAGCATATCTGATGTAAGTGAATCTCCGATGACAATGCATGTGTCCTTTAAAACAATTATATACTTTGAATTCGACATGAGTCACATCGCCCAGTTTATTTACCAAACTAATATCTACAATCGGAACATTATACTTCATCTTAGTGGATACCATCGGATTTCCTGAGATATCGACAGGATTCGAACCGAGTAAAGGCAATATGTTTTTTTCTTTCATTTTTTTACTCCTTTCATTTTTTATGGGAATTTGGGAATTCCCGTTTTTCGAATGTTTGTTCACAATTTAATCAGCACATATACATCACCTACCAATCTCAATAGTTTTGGAATCTAAAATACCTTTTTCAGTTATTTACAAACCGACAATGAATCCGTTATTTTCAAAAGTCACTTGATATAAAAGAGATGAACTGACATATTAAAAAGCATTTCCCTTTTTGGCTTTCTTATCCTTCTTTCAAATCTTTCCGTAAAAAACACAAAATAAAAAAGCGTGACCACTACTTATGGTCACGAGCAGAATAATAAACAGTATTTTTTGATAATAATGGCATGGACAAGGCAAAAAGAGGGGCTGTGTGCCACGCACAGGGCTTTTAATATATAGAATCCACCAGTGATAGCCAATCGACCAGAACGGACGAAAATGGGCAAGTGTGGGGGCAAGACCGAGATAGAAAAAATAAAAAAAGCCCGATATAGGGCTATGATAATACTTCTGTACGATGAATATCTGGCGAAAAGGATCTAAAACTGGGGATTTTTGAAAAGATTAGTAGAAATCGCCCCAAATTCGCCCCGTATCCCTTATCTTATACCCTGCAAAGCCCTGTATTAAAGGCTTTGCAGGATTTAAGGAACTATTCCAGCTCTATCGTTCCCGGTGGCTTACTTGTTAAATCATAGAATACTCTGTTTACTCCGCGAACCTCGTTGATTACACGGCTCATTACCTTTTGGAGTACATCCCATGGGATCTGGGCTGCTTCGGCAGTCATGAAGTCGATAGTCTTTACTGCTCTGAGTGCTACAGCGTAGTCGTATGTTCTTTCATCGCCCATAACACCTACTGACTGGAGGTTAGTAAGTGCTGCGTAGTACTGATCCGGCATCCATGAAGGGTTAAAGTTACGGGCACGGTCGAAGATTTCGTCCGGTGTGCTGCCCGATGCTTTCTTCTCACCAAGGTGTTCATTCTTCCACTCTTCTGCCGCCTTTGCTATCTCTTCTCTGTATATGAAGTCTGCTTCCTGTACGATGCGTACCTTTTCAGCTGTAACCTCACCTATTATACGGATACCGAGTCCCGGCCCCGGGAACGGCTGACGAAATACTAAGTGTTCCGGTATACCAAGTTCAAGGCCTGCCTTACGTACCTCATCCTTAAAGAGGTCTCTGAGCGGTTCGATGATTTCTTTAAAGTCTACGAAATCAGGAAGACCTCCCACATTGTGATGAGACTTGATCACTGCTGACTCACCGCCAAGGCCTGATTCAACTACGTCAGGATATATGGTTCCCTGTGCAAGGAAGTCTACTTTGCCGATCTTCTTAGCTTCTTCCTCAAATACACGGATAAACTCTTCACCTATTATCTTACGCTTTCTTTCAGGTTCTGTTACACCTGCAAGCTTGCTATAATATCTTTCCTGGGCATTGACCCTGATAAAGTTAAGGTCAAAGTTACCCTTAGGTCCAAATACTGCCTCGACCTCGTCTCCCTCATCTTTTCTAAGGAGACCGTGGTCTACAAATACACAG
>CADBFE010000019.1 GCA_902793845.1 uncultured Lachnospiraceae bacterium
TGCCGAGATTGTAGATGTCTTATTATTGTTGTAGTTGAGTGAATCTGTCATGTCCACTGCTACTGTCTCGAAAGGATTGGCTCCTCCCTCTGTAGGTACAAGGGTCAGGTTAAATGCTGTGACGAGCTGTGAACCGTTGATACCTGTAAATTTACCTGTAGCCTGATCGTATGTGATTTTTACTGACTCACCTGCCTCTGAACTGTAACCATCTACATTGAGGACTCCGTTTTCAAAGAGGCTCTTGCTGGCTACTGTGACAGGATCTGTTGTGGCATCTGTCACGCCCATATATGAAACAGTTCCTGATGCGAGGATACTTCCGATCGTCTTGGGTGTATCGGGATCTGCTGCTGTTGCTCTTGTATTAACGGTAAGGGCAAGGAAGCTGTCATAATCATCATATCCGAATGCTGCTGCATACTCTTTTGCAAGAGCCTTGTCCTTAACTGTACCGTCGCTGTTGAGGAAGTCTGAAGGAGCGATTGTATCAACAGCAGTTCCTGCATCGTTCTTAACAGGTGTGTTTAATTTAAGGGTTCCGTTTGAAGCCTCGAGTGTATATCCGTCGAGTGTAGAATATGTCTCGCTCTTGCTTGCATATGTAGGAGAACCTGATGAATTGTTTCCTGTATAAATTGTTGCTGTATATTTTTCAAGGATTGAATCATTGTTTGTATCAAGGATGTCCTTAAGTGAGAGTACGTATGCTCCCTCATCATCTGTATCGTTGATTGCAAACTTTGCTGTATATGAGTAACCGAGGTTATCATAGAACGAAAGTGAGATTGCTTTACCTTCTGATGATGTTACGTTGGGATCGTTCTTATCAAGGATACCTGATATCGTAGCCTTTGTAGTAGCCTGCGGAGGGCTTACCATGTTTTTCTCTGAGAGAATCTGGAGCTTTGAAACTGTATCCTGGTTGATGCTGATTTCCTTTGTCTGCTTGTCTTCTACTGCCTGCCAGCCCATTACGTTGTATCCGTTAGAGCTCATTGCAAGGTTACCTGCAGCATCTACATAGAATGAACCGTCACGGGTAAAGAAGTTTGATGAACCGTTGCTTACGATGAAGAATGAATCACCTGTAAGACGAAGGTCAAATGCGTTACCTGTTGTCTGTGTAGAACCCTGCTGGGTAATAGCTGTTGAGATGGCACCTGATGTAACACCGAGACCAATCTGCTTAGCATTACGTCCGGCAGTACCTGTCTTCTCGTTAGGTCCTGAAGCAGACTGGGTTGTCTGATACATAAGCTCTGAGAATGTGATTGACTGTGACTTGTATGCTACAGTGTTTACATTCGAAATATTGTTACCGATTACATCCATCTTAACCTGATGTGTTTTAAGTCCGGATACACCGGAATAGAGTGATCTCATCATAAGGCATTTACCTCCGTTGCAATATTATCATTTCCTGATGTAGTGTCCTGCGTGTTGTTATCTTCTGATTTATTTTCTTCTGCCTTGCTGTCCTTAGCGCCGCTTACAGTGTTCTTTTCAGCTATCTTTTCGGTGAGCTTTTCGTAATATGCTTCGATGAGCTCCTGTACCGATTTATCGAGGAATGTGAGCTGGTATTTGTTCATCCCCTTGAACTTGCTGTATATGTCCTCGATCTTTTCCTTGTCGTTTACTGTTACTTTATCGACTTCCGGCAGTTCCTTTAATGCTTCCGCTATCTCGGATGCAAGTTCGTATGCTTCCATGTACTCAGGGCTCGCTACCGTATCGAGATCCTTTATTGAGTAGAGCTGATCTTCTATTGAGAGGAATACGTCATCGTTCTCATATACCACGTAGTCAACTTTGCCGGATACATATTCTGTATTGCCGGCTGCGTTTGTCACCTTCATGATGACATCCTGGCCCACAAGGCTCTGAGCCGATAAGTTCTGCATCTTGTCTCCGATGGCCTGTACCTCAGATACCTGAGTGAATGTTGCGTACTGGCTGATCCACTCTGTATTTGATGTAGGTTCAAGGGGATCCTGATTCTGCATCTCGGCTACCAGGAGTGTGAGGAATGCCTCGGAATCGATACCCGATCCGTTCTCCCTGCCTTTCTTTTCATTTTCTATTGATGTCGCTGATGCACTTTGTACAAACTGACCGTCTTTAAATGGTGCTATAAGAGCCATATGCGTATCTCCTTTTTATACTTTGTAATCCATCGAGTTGCCGTCGGCTGCCATCATCTGTGCTGATATCATCTCGGCTTCGTCAAGCTCCTCTATTATTTCATCGGTTAATCCGCCGTTTAAGTTAAGTTTTCTCGTCGCTTTTCTTAAAGCCTCTGTCGCATCTTCCTGCTGATCGTTTGAATCGTTGCCCTGCTCGAGGTTCTGCTCAAATCCGTGGGATGAAACCGCAACCTCTATGGCGTTTATCTTTACGCCCTGGGCTTCAAGGGATTCTCTGATCTGGGCTATCTGGGCTTCAAGTGCCTGAAGTACTGTGTCATTCTGTACATGAAGCTGGGCTGTTACGTTTCCGCCCCTTGATGCTACGGAGAGATTTACTGTGCCGAGATTCTCGGGATTGAGCTGCATCTCAAGGCTCGTCATCTCGCCGGTCACATTGGCTTTTATCTGATCCTTGACCTGATTTATTATCTCTTCGGTATCTACCATACTTCCGGGAAATACTGCTTCGGGCTTTTGTATATCATTTACATTAAACTCGTTTGTATCCGCAACCTGGCTAAAGAGCGGCTGACTGTTTTCTGCATTATCCCTGCCAGTCTCGCTTCTCTTTTCGGTAAACTGTCCTGAGTTTGTGTCATTATCGTTATTGGCACTAACCTGAACGTTGTCATTTGTTTTAGTTTCAGGTACGGCTGTTGATGTCCTCGTCGTCTCGGCTACAGGTCTGTCCTTTACATCCAAAGCCTTAACTGTTTCTGCCTTTACAGGCTCCTGACCCATCTCAATGACAGGCTTTTCATCCGTATCTGTGATAACGGGTATCTCCTCTGTAATCTCAGGAGTCTGTACCATCTCGGTAAGCATGGGTACCGGTATACCCGATTCATCAGAAGCCTCTGTAACTATGTCAGCTATAAGTGTATTAAGCTCGTTTACAAGGGTAAGTGCATTCTCATCTGTTATGAGGCTCACCATGTCGCCCTCGCCTACAACTTCTGATACAAGGAGTGAGATATTATCCGTATTCAATAAATCAGCAGCCGTGATTCCGAGGTTTGCGAGGATTTCTGTGAGTTCCTCTACATTGATACCCAGTTTCTTAGCTGCTTCGTTTAATATCTTATCCTTAAGCTCCGATACGACATTTTCGTTTTCCGTATCATTCACATCCTTGTGGTTGCTTAACGAATCATTTTTATCTGTATTAAGTTTTGAATCTGTGTCACTTTTTGATGTCTCGCTCTTTACTTCTGTTGAAGTATCAGCAGTTTTTTCATCGGAAGTCTTTGCCGGTTCCGTAGCATCCTGAACCTGTTTAAAGGTTTCAGTCCTGCTCACATCAGGTGCATTGCCTGTCTGTGTCACGGTATCCATCAGATCTTTGAATGATGCATCGCCTTTGTCATTTTTATTCTGACTCATCTGCGGTACATTTCCTACTCCCGATACAGGCATCCCGTCAATAAAAGGGCTAATAGTCATCTTTTTCTCCTGTAATCAAATAGATTTACCAATTCTGATTAATATATCGGTGGGGAGCAGATAAAACTTTAGTACTTTTCAATAGATATTTTATCACGGCTCCATGAGCTTTGTAACCTGTGCTGCCACATCGGGATCCATCTCGGCGAGGATGGCTCCGCGCTGCTCTGCGGTCATGGCCCAGAGGATGTTTGATACCAGTGACAGGTTACCGGTCATCGTATCAAAGATGGCTGCTGCCGACTTGGCATCCATGGATGAATATGCCTTGGCATATGATTCGTAGAGTCCGTCGGTGGATTCTTTTGTCACCACCTGCTGGTAGAGATACTCGGCAGTCGTCGGATCGATTGACTCAAAATACTTTTTATACTCATCAGGTCCCGGTCCGTTCTCTGCGTAAATGACTTCCTCGTAAAATTCATTCTTTATACGCTGGAATTCTACCATCTGGTTTTCAAACTCGGAGAGTCTTGCTACCTCTGCCTTTAATGTCTCTATCTGGCCGAGGTTTGTGGCATTGGCAGACTGGGCACTTGCAAGCTCAAGCTCCAGTGCCTTTATCTGATTAACCGCATCCTCCAGGGATTTGTATCCGTAATAAGCTTCCAGATCGTCGGTCTCTGTGGTGGCATCCTTTGGCAGTATCTCCTTTAATATGGGGACATCACCGATAATGGGGGCCAGGACATTTGAACCTATATGGCCTATATCAAGCTTTATGATGATCACCAGTATGGCTACCCAGATAGCTATGATAAACAGGGTCACCACCAGCATGGAGAATCCGCCGCCCGGAGCGGAATCGTCAAGGTCCGCCTCCTGCTCGGCTATCTCTCTGGCTCTCTGCTTTACTTCCTTTTGCTGTGCTTTCTGATCGCTCTTAAGCTTTTTCTTGGCTTCGGCTATTTTCTTTTTTTCGGCTTTTATATCAAGTTCTTCAGCCATTTATTTATACCTCTGATTGTTTTTGTTTAAGGCCGTATTTGTAGCTCGTCAGCTCATCTATCTCTTTTGCTTCGTTCATTGCCTCTTCCTTTACGAATTTTTCAAAGGCATTCTCCCGGAGCTTTTCATGTATCTTTCTCTCTGTGATGGCATTCTGCATACGTATCCTCGCTGTCTCGAGATTTTTCTGGGCAGTGGCCACCTTTACTTTCTGACTCCTTATCTGATCGTCGTAATATGACGCCAGGGCAGTGTTTTCCTTGATCTTTAAGAGGTCGATCTTTTCCGTCCTCATGCGGACGCCCTCTCTGGCTATGTAGTCTCTTTTTTCCTGATAGCCTTTAAGTATCTCCTCTTCCTCAGTCAGCCTGTTTCTTGCCATTGCAAAATTCTGCTTTTCCTGATCCTCAAGCTTTAATTTTATATTCAGGATATTCTGCATCCTGTATCTGAATCTGGCCATAGCGAATAATGTTTATCAGAATAATCCGTTCATGAGTTCAAGGGTTTCTTCAAAATCAAATTTGGTATCAACATCCTGCATGAGGAAATCGTTTACCGCATCGATTTTAGTGATCGCATAATCAATATTTTTATTAGAGCCCTTTTTATAGGCACCGATATTGATAAGGTCCTCTGCTTCCTGGTATGTGGCCAGGACATTTTTAAGCTTGCCGGCTGCCTCTTTATGCTGCTTTGTGGCTACCATGCTCATGCATCTGGATATGGACTGGAGCACATCTATGGCAGGATAATGATTTTTATGGGCCAGTGATCTGTTTAACATGATATGACCGTCCAGGATACTCCTGGCCGTATCGGTTATAGGCTCATTAAAGTCATCACCGTCTACAAGGACTGCATAGAGTCCCGTAATCGATCCCTTGTCATCGAGTCCGGCCCGCTCAAGGAGTTTTGGCATCTCCGAGTAAACAGACGGCGGATATCCTCTCGTAACAGGGGGCTCGCCGATGGCAAGACCTATCTCACGCTGGGCCATGGAAAATCGCGTCAGGTTGTCCATCATGAGGAGTACATCCTTGCCCTTGCTCCTAAAATATTCCGCGATAGCTGTGGCTGTCTGGGCAGCTTTCTTACGCTCAAGGGCAGGCTTGTCAGATGTAGCCACGACGACTACCGATCTCTTCATACCCTCTTTGCCAAGGTCACGCTCTATAAATTCCCTGACCTCCCTGCCTCGCTCTCCGATAAGGGCGATGACATTTATATCCGCCTTGGTATTTCTCGCAAACATACCCATCAGAGTGGATTTACCTACTCCCGATCCTGCAAAGATACCTATACGCTGACCCTTGCCTATGGTGATGAGTCCGTCCACCGCCTTTACGCCAAGGGGCAGGACCTCTGATATGATCGTCCTCTCCATTGCTTCCGGAGATGGGGCGTCAAGGGGATATTCCTGATAATCCTTATACGTAAACTCACTGATTGGACGGCCGAGTCCGTCGAGGACCTGGCCCAGGAGGAAATCGCCGACTTTTACGGTCAGGGGATGCTCCTCATTTTCAACGAGACACCCGAGTCCTATGCCCTCAATGTTTTCATAGGGCATCAGCAGAGTCTTGCCGTCCTTAAATCCCACGACCTCTGCCATAATGGATGATCTGCCGTTATCTGTATGAATGGTGCAGAGCTCTCCCATCTTGGCCTCGGGTCCCTGGGATTCAAGAGTCAGTCCCACCACGTTGCTGATGCGGCCGAGGCGCCTGTAATAATTACGGTCAAGAGCTCTGTTGTATTTATCCAAGTTTAATTCCATATTTTATGCCTGAAGGCTTAAGAGTCTTAATTGTTTCTTTAACAGATTAAGCTGGGTATCAAGGCCTGTATCAAATATACCTGTCTCCGTCTCTATGAGACATCCGTTTACCGTCAATGTGTGGTCCTCGATTATCTCGAGATTTTCGGATGATATGCCTGCCGCCTTGCAGAGCTCATCTTTTTTCTCATATACTGTGGGGAAATCATCACCTGAGACATGGATGATAAGTGATCTGCCCGGGTCTATCTCGCCCAGGGATTTCTTAAGAAGATATATGATTGTATCCCTCTTCCCCTCTATGCTGATACCGAGCACCTGCTCATAAATCCCGGTAAGCTTGTCGACTATGGCGCTCTCGAGCATATCGCTCTTTGATTTATACTCCATCTCAAGATCTCTCTTTCTGGCGTCATAATCATTTGCAAGCGCTGTCTTTTTCTCTTCTATCTCGCGCTGCGCCGATGCCTTGCCCTCAAAGTGGCCGGCCTCGTAGCCTTCCTTTTTGCCGGCTTCGTATCCGTCAGTCCTGGCATTTTCCCTGATCTCGTCAGCTTCCATGGTAGCCTTTTCGATGATAGCGGCTGCCTCATTCTCGGCGTCTGATATCTTCTGACGCTCAGGAGACTTTACGATGCCTGATGAGACGAGACCTTCCGTAAAGCCCTCGCTCTCTTCATCGCCGTCATTATCTGCCACAAGACGCTGGACCTCGATGGGATCGAGTCCTTCGGAAAATCCTTCCGTATCAGTCTCGGCCATCTCCTCTTTGGCTGCCTGCCTGGCCCTTAGCTCATCAAGTTTTTTTCTGATGATAGCATTATTATCGATAGTGACGTTTTTCTCTTTATTGACAACTACATAGCCGCCCTTAACAAAATTCCTAGACAACTATCTCGTCACCTCCGCCTCTTGAGATAACGATCTCGCCTGACTCCTCAAGCTTACGGATAATATTAACGATCTTCTGCTGGGCTTCCTCAACATCCTTCATACGTACAGGACCCATGAATTCCATATCTTCCTTAATCATCTGGGCAAGACGCTTTGAAAGGTTGTTAAATATAGCATTCTGAACTTCCTCATTTGTACCCTTAAGAGAGAGTTCAAGGTCATTATTGTCAACATCACGAAGCACACGCTGGATGGATCTGTCGTCAAGCAGCAGGATATCCTCGAATACAAACATCTTCTTTCTGATGTTGTCTGCAAGCTCGGGATCCTCAATCTCGAGAATCTCCATGATATGCTTTTCCGTACCACGGTCTGTAGAGTTTAATATCTCCACAACCTGATCCACACCACCGATGATGGTGTAATCCTGGTTTACAAGGTTTGCAAGTTTTGACTCAAGGACACGCTCAACCTCTTTGATGACATCAGGGCTCGTCCTGTCCATGGTGGCGATACGCTTGGCTACATCCGCCTGACGCTCCGGGGGAAGTGCGGAAATAATAAGGGCCGCCTGTCCCGCAGAGAGATATGACAGTATAAGTGCGATCGTCTGGGGATGCTCGTCCTGTATGAACGAAAGGAGCTGGGTCGCATCGGTCTTTCTCACAAATTCAAAAGGCTTGACCTGAAGGGAAGCCGTGAGCTTGCCGATGACATCGAGAGCCTTGTCGGATCCAAGAGCTTTCTCAAGGAGATCCTTGGCATATCCGATACCACCCTCTGCAATATACTGCTGGGCCAGACAGATTTCGTAAAATTCATTTATGACGCTCTCCTTGACCTGGGGAGAAATGCTCCTGGTATTGGCAATCTCAAGGGTGAGGTCCTCTATCTCCTCTTCCTTAAGATGCTTAAATACGGTTGCTGATTTCTCAGGTCCGAGTGCTATTAGCAATACGGCTGCTTTCTGCAGTCCGGATAATTGTTCCTCCGCCATTTTGGTTCTCCTGTAATCCCCTTATTTATGACCAGTCCTCAGATAACCAGTTGCGGAGCAGGTTTGCTGCCGCGTCAGGATTATCCTCGACAAATTTCTCTACAATCTTGCGGGCTTCGGACTTGTCCTCCACACCGATCTCCTCAAGTTCTTCCGGAGGAGCTGACTTAAGTATCTCCTCAATGCTGATCTCAGGCTCTTCCTCCTCAACCTTGGTTGCCTTGAGGGATCTGACTATTACG
The DNA here is from genome assembly GCA_902793845.1 of uncultured Lachnospiraceae bacterium. Lineage (GTDB taxonomy): Bacteria > Bacillota > Clostridia > Lachnospirales > Lachnospiraceae > NK4A136. The sequence goes on from CADBFE010000019.1 coordinate 8,497, forward strand.
AATGCCAAGAGACCTAGGATGGCGATGAGCAGCAGTGCCGTAATAATATCTGTCGCTTCAAATGACATGCCCTCTTTATCGATAAAGAGCGGCTCCTGATAATGTACTATCGTGATCTTGCTGACGTTTACACCGGATGCGTTTGCAACGGCTGCAAAGAGATCGTCATCCACATCAAGCTTTGTCCTGGTATCATTGGCGATCTTGTACTCTTCCCATGTGATACCGTCAAGGAGTCCCTGGGCTTTTACATCCTCCTCCCTGATCACATCGTATGTAATGGCTGTGACAGTGATCGAGGAATCATCATAGAGAATGGCGCCTGCAGGAATCTGGCGCAATGAGGTACTCTCGTTTGGCAAATAGTGGGTATCACTCTCGGTCGTAGTCGCACTCTGCTCCTGGGCATTTTCATATACGTATGTCGTCTCTGTATTGGAATCGGTACCGGGCTGACCTGCGATACCGCTGTTGTTCTGGGAGTTGTAAAGGTCCTGATCGGCTATCATACCTTCCTGACGGCCTTCCGGTGCCCAGTAAAGGTGCTCGGCCAGCTCTGTATACGCGCTGTCGAGGACCATGTTTGGAGCTACCTCGATGCTGGAGAAGAGGTTTGTATTGATGAGCATATTTTTTACATTGGCAGCTACCTGGTTGTTGATCTGCTCGCCTAATGTATATACGCTTGATGCAGAACCTGTGGAAGATGCCGCATCTGCTCCGTCAAATAAAAGGCGTCCGTCAGTATCAAGGATGGTGACATTGGCCGTAGATGAATTGCCAAGTCCCGTTGCAACAAAATGGGCGATGGCATTGGCCTGATCCGTTGAGCACTCATCCTTAAGCTCAAGGAGGATACTTGCGCTCTTTTCCGTATTCTTGGCTATCAGCGTACCGTCATCCTCGGGGATGTTTAACTGGACTGTGGCAGTCTTTACAAAGCTGTATGACTCAAGTTCATCCTCCATGTATTTCTGGAGATAAACCACGTATTTTTTCTGCTTGTCTGATTCTGTTGTGGAGAATCCACCGTCGGTCACATTGTCAATGCTGTAACCTGTAGAATAGATATCATTTGATCCAAGGAGCAGATTGGCATCGGTATATGATGACTTCTTTACGGATATGATGAGACCTTCCTCATCAGTCTTGTAATCAATATTGTTGGCCGTAAGTAAGTCGATGCACTCCTGGGCTTCTGTGGGATTCTGTGCCGTAAATATCTTGACATACGTCGGTCTCGTGACGATAAAAATCAAAATAGCAAAAGCAACGATCACAAAAGCTGTCATGCTTATGATCGCTGTTTTCTGTCTGACTGTGAACTTTTCCCACCAGTTAAGGAATTTTGCCGGCAGGCTGCGAAGCCATGCCATAAACTTGTCAACCATTATGCTACCCCACCATAATAATCAAACGAAATATTTTAAACATTAAATCTGCATATTCATGAGTTCCTTGTATGCCTCAAGGAATTTGTCACGGACGGCTACCGTGTACTGCAGGGCCGTGGAAGCCTTCTGCATGGCGATGGCCAGGTCGTGAGTGTTGTCCGACTCGCCGAGGGCAAGCTTTATCTCCTCATTCTCGGCATTGGACAGATACATGTTTGTGGTGTTTAAACTGTTGATAGCAGAGTTAAGCATCGTATCAAACACGTTTTCCTTATCCGAGCCCTGAAGTTTTGTTGCCATGGTGGCATTGCTGGGCTTTACTATCGGAGTTATGTTTTTGTTCATCAAAGTGTATACATCAGATGTATCTACCATTTTGCATTACCCTTTTACACAAAATTACTGGAGTATCTCAAGGCCCTTCATCGCAATTGATTTGCTGGCCGAGAGTACTGTGGCGTTGGCCTCGTATGCACGGGACGCATCGATTAAGTTTGTCATCTCCGTGATGATATTGACATTTGGATATGTGACATAACCGTTTTCGTCAGCATCGGGATGGGACGGATCGTATACCATATTCATCTGGGTATCGTTGTCCTCGCTGATCTCGGTGATCTTTACGCCGTATCCGATGGCGTCCTGATTGGCAGCAAAGCTGTCACGCTTTGTATGGCCGTCACCTACGATATGATCAAGTACATGACCAAAAGGCGTGTTGTAATCAGTCTCCTGAGTCGTGTATGTAACTATCTTTCTCCTGTACGGAGTACCGTCCTCTGTACGGGTCGTGTTGGCATTGGCTACGTTTTCCGCGATGACGTCCATACGGTAGCGCTCTGCCGAGAGGCCTGTTGCACTTATATCAAAAGCTGTAAATAATCCCATAGCTTATCTCCTATTTCATCACAGAGGCGAGATTTGAGAAATCCTTGGAAATCGCATCCATGATGGCGTTGTATTTAATCTGGTTCTCTGCAAGGTATACGTTTTCCGTATCGATATCCACATTGTTGCCATCTAGTCTGTATGAAAAGTCAGCAGCATCCGTGTATACCTTTGGCGTGATCTCGTCGAGGTCCATGTTGTATACTTTTGCATCCATTGTCCTGTCGCCAACATGTGATAAAGCGTGGCGAAGCTCGGACTCAAAAGTCACATCTTGGCGCTTGTAGCCCGGTGTGTTTACATTTGCAATGTTGTTGGCAATGGCCTGGTCCCTGAGCCATGAGGCATCAGCAGCCTTGTCCATCACGTTTATGTAACTGAAAATATTTGTCTTGTCCATCTTTAACCTCCGTTAAAATGGGAAAAGGATTAATAAAGTATACATAACTTGCCTACTTTACTAATTATATCCAAGTGTACAAAAAACACAAGATTTTTTTGATAAAAATCCCAATATATTGTTTATTGACGGGATTTCAGGTACTAAATATATGCCTCCTTTCAGATGTTTTTTAAGGGGTAGTTTCGGCGATTTACGGTTTACATAAGATAAATAAACCATGGGTCCGGGGTAGTTTTTTGTGTCCTGATACACAAAAAGGGACTCATTTCTGAGTCCCTTCAGTTTATTTATCCGCTTTCCGTAGCGTCCGTATTATATATTTCGGCATATATCCGGATAATCTTTAATATTTTCAGTCTTTATTTTCAGCCTCTTTTACAAAGCCGCACTCCTGGTCGATACATGAGAGCTTGTTGCCCTTCTTTACGAGGATCTTGCCGCATCTTGGACATTTCTCGTTTACAGGCATGTTCCAGCTCATGAATTCGCAGTCGGGATAACCTTCGCATCCGTAATACCTGCGGCCTTTCTTGGTCTTTCGTACGATCAGATCTTTGCCACAGTCAGGGCACTTTACTCCTATCTTTTCAAGGAAAGGCAGGGTGTTCTGGCACTCGGGGAATCCGGGGCAGGCCAGGAATTTGCCGTATGCGCCGTACTTTATGACCATCTTGCGTCCGCACTTTTCGCAGACTACGTCGGTCTCCTCGTCCTTTATCTCCACATGCTCAAGCTCTTCCTCAGCCTTTTTAACGGCCTCATCAAGATCCGGGTAGAAATTCTCAAGTACTGTCTTCCAGTCTACCTCGCCGTCTCCTACAGAGTCCAAGAGGTTCTCAAATGTAGCCGTAAAGTTTACATCCACGATGGACGGGAATGCATCCTTCATGATCTTGTTGACAGCTTCACCAAGCTCCGATACGAAGAGGTTTTTCTGCTCTTTTAATATATAACGCCTTGCAATGATCGTCGTAATAGTCGGTGCATAAGTAGAGGGGCGGCCGATACCGAGCTCTTCAAGGGCTCTTACGAGGCTGGCCTCTGTATAATGGGCCGGGGGTTGGGTAAAGTGCTGCTTTTTATCAAGGGATACAAATCCGATCTTGGAATTGTCATTTAAAGCCTTGAGCAGTACGCCGTTGCCGTCCTTGTCATCGTCTGAGTCTGAGTAAACCTTTAAGAATCCGTCAAACTTAACAGCAGATGCTGCAGACGAGAATACGTATCCCGATACATCAAGCTTGAGGGATACGGTATCATATACAGCCTGGTTCATGCGGCTGGCTACAAATCTCTTCCAGATGAGATTGTATAATTTAAACTCATCTTTCGAGAGGGAATTTTTGATGCTGTCAGGCGTCCTCGATATGTCTGTAGGTCTGATGGCTTCGTGAGCATCCTGGATCTTTTTACCCTTTGATGACTCAGCCTGGCCCTCAGCGGCATATTCGGCGCCGTAAACGGCCGTAATGTACTCAGACGCACTCTTTACCGCCTCGTCGGATACACGGGTAGAATCGGTACGCAGGTACGTTATGATACCTACTGTGCCCTGGCCCTTGATGTCCACACCTTCGTAGAGGCTCTGGGCAACACGCATTGTCTTGGATGTAGCAAAGTTGAGGACCTTGCTGGCCTCCTGCTGAAGCGTTGATGTCGTAAAGGGCAGGGTTGCCTTTCTGGTGCGCTGTCCCCGCTTTACTTCCTTTACTTTATATTCAGCTGATTTGATATGCTTCTCTATCCTGTCAGCTTCTTCTTTTGAATTAATCTCCTTGTTGCCGTCTTTATCACTGTAGTATGAAGCGACAAATGTCTTTTTATTGCCATCTACAGAGAGCTTGGCCTCGAGAGTCCAGTATTCCTTTGGAATAAATGCTGATATCTCGTCCTCTCTGTCGCAGATGATGCGCAGCGCAACTGACTGGACACGGCCTGCAGAGAGTCCGCGCTTTACCTTGGCCCAGAGGAGCGGTGATATACGGTAACCAACCATACGGTCCAGCATACGGCGGGCCTGCTGGGCATCTACCAGGTTCATGTCGATGTCTCTCGCGTTCTTTAGAGACTCTTTAACGGCATTCTTGGTAATCTCGTTGAAGGTGATCCTGTAGAAGGGCTTGTTATCCTTCTTAAGGGCTTCCAAAAGATGCCAGCTGATTGCCTCTCCCTCACGGTCAGGGTCAGTTGCGAGATAAATCTTGTCTGCTTTCTTTACTTCCTTGCGAAGCTTGGCGAGGATATCTCCCTTACCCCTTATCGTGATGTACTGGGGTTCAAATCCGTTCTCCGGATCAAATCCCATCCTGGACTTGGGCAGGTCTCTGATATGACCCTGTGATGCTACTACCTCGTAGTTTGAACCTAAAAACTTTTTAATTGTCTTTACCTTTGCAGGCGACTCTACTATTACTAAATACTTTGCCATGAGTGACCCCTTTTGTTTTTTCATGTTAAAACATTCTATAATATATATTAAAAATTTGTATTATGCAAATTTTAATGTAAATTATATAGATTGTTCCTAAATTATCCCCGATAAAAAAACGGTCAAATGACCGTTTTTGCAATTTTCTTACTTATTTTTTTATAATATTGAGAATATTCATTCCCTGATACCGACTCTTTGTCTATCACAATATTATACGCTTTAGCGAGTTCAATATTAGCTTTTTTTGATTCTTTTTCCCATTCAGGTTCATAATATATGACTTTTCCGCAATCATTAAAATTTCTGCTCTTGCAGTTGAGCAACCACCATATATCCATCTCTGACAAATCCATACCCAATCCTACAATGTAAATATTTCCCAAGAGAAAATATTCAATCCATGAATTGGGTTTATAATCAATTTTATTCTTTTGACATACAGAATGAATCCGCTTAATATTATGTATCTGCTGTTGGATAATGCTTAAAAGTTCACCATAATAATAATGACCGAGCACTATTCCATTAGGATGTGCTGCATCTCCATGAATATGCCAAATATTCTTTATATTATCAGCATTTCCAATACTGTAATACTTAAAAATCCCAAATCTGTCTTCAAGATTATTTCCTTTTTTATTTGTAATCCTGTATTTACAATTTGTTTTATACGCACACGAAAACTCAGGAAGAATTGCCTGTTCAATTTCATATGAATAATTTGTTGTAAGTATCGCATCAAATGGCAAATCAACAAATCCCTTTAATAAATCTACATGCTCTTGACTAATTGGCCCTGGCATAAATTCCATTGCAAATTTATCAATACTTCTATCCACATGATCTCCCGTAAATATTACCGTTTTTAATGGAAACGGAATATCACTGAATTCATCAAATCTATTTTTAAATTTTTTAAGTGAAATACTTTCCAGTAATTTACTCCATGAAATACCATAATTTTCCATGCAGCGATTAATACCGTTGCCAAGTAACAAAACATTGGGAGTAGTCCCATATTTAATTGGAGGAAGAATACTATACATTGACATCAAAATAAATATCCTCTATTTATATTATATACATAGCAAAATTAGAGTTTTAAAAATTTAAGCCAACAATAATATAAATGAGCGGCTGATAGGTCAGTCGCTCATTTATATTATATAATTACCAGCTAGTTATACTAATTAACAATTTCTTCAAAACGCATCATAGCATCTTCGGGATATTTGCACGTTCCTGCTCCCAAAGGATAAATCTTAAAATCGAATGTTCTTCCAGGATAATTAAATTGTACTTTAAGATAAACTATTCCATACTTCTTTATAATATTTGCCCACTCATCTCTATTTGAAGAAGCTGAATAATTTGTTTTATTTATTAGTATAAAATCATTGTTAACAACATCAATTTTACATCTACAACTACCAAATAGCTTTAATTGAGATACAGCAACATCACAATTCTGACCGGCCGGCCAATATGGATTATAGCCACTGAAAACTGTCTCACCAGTTATATGGGTATCACCGGCAGCAATAAAATAATCATTTACACCCGTAAGAGCCATTTCTCCAGCAACATCACTTGTAACACTACCACCCGTAAAAGACCCAAAATCATCTGTTTCAAGTACAACCTTAGGATATTCACCTGATAAATTTTGTATCAGTTCAGTCCACTGATTACTTCCGATATCATTTCCTTTAATTGTTGATCCGCCTGAACATTTTCCATAAACATATAATGGACTGGTACTCACAAGAGATTCGTTTATATCAACCTTCAAACACATACTGAAATCAATGGACTGAATATCGATTGGATCCAAACTGACTCCCTGTACAGAAAAATAATTATCAAAATCAGCAGAAGTATCACCTAGGAATGCACAACCATATCCTCCTAATCCCCACTGAACAGGTTCTGAATATATTTTTATTTTTTTGTCCACAACATACTTGCTACCATCCCATTTATAAGCGTTAATCTTATACTGAGGAGATAAATCATCTCCTCCGGTATTAAAAGTACTTGTGGTTTCTACTGTAAAAGAGGCATCCAATAATTCACTGGTCGCTGATTCAATATTCTCTTTTGTATATGGTCCGGTAAAATCATACTCCAAATGATCTGTGGAATCAAAAGCATATCTATAATCCTCTCCATTAGAGAACAATGCATCAATATCATAATTATGATATCTTAAAACATTAAGTTCATAATCACACTGATCTCCAACCACAGCACTTGAATGAATATCGTTTGCTCCAATATCATTTCTTAAGTAAATATCCTTAGCTGCATTATAAGCATACTTATCATTTTCCATTTCAACAACAAGAATCACACGGCTTGCATTATCATAATTCGCCATATTGAGAGAAATCGATTTAACATACTCTCCCATAATTTGAGGAGTACCACCATTCACTTTAAGCATTAAATCATTATAATCTTTTCCGGAAACAGGACTTAAAGAAACCTCATAACTGTCATAACCAGTTTTATTATTAATAGTAATGACTTTTGTTGCTTCATTATAAGAAACTGAAGTGTCGGCATCGATTGCAAGTTCTTCAAATTGCTGAATAATCTGCTGGGCTTCAGATTGAAGGCTCACCTCATAAGCTCCATTTCTATAAAGTTTGGAACTATTAAACATCAATGCCATAAGCTCAGTCATAACTATAGCAAGTATACACATACTAACAAGCAATTCAACTAGTGTAAAACCCTTTTCGCTTTTTAAACTTACCATAAATCTAACCCTTCCATATTTTATAAAAAACAAAAATTAGTAATAAAATAAAGTCTGTTCAACTTTGCCAGTCTCTGGATAAACCAAAACAGAATACGCCCTCTGTCCTTTAAAAAACACAACATAATTAGTACCCGAACCTGATTGGTCAAGCATTCCCGCAGTATTAAACCTAACTGTGATCGTTGTATCACCAGTTTGTCCGGTTGGGGCTAAATTAGTCGAGGTATTGCCCGTAGAGGTATATACACAAAATCCCATAATCTGATTACAAATCTCTTCTTTTTCAGTACTATCACCGATGGTATAATACATTTTACCACCTTCAACAATGATATTAAGCCTGCCTTTTTCTGTTCCTTTTGACATCGACATTGTCCTGGCGGCTCTCAACGCAGCAGCCAAATTCTCGCCAGCCTTTTGGACATTTGCATTATGAATATACTGATATGTCAAACCTACTAACCCACTAAGAATAGCAACAAGAACTAAGACGAGTAGCATCTCCAAAATAGTAACACCACTATTATTACTGATTAATATATTTTTTTCTTTTCTATAATTATTCATAAAAATGCACGGCCTTCCATTTTGTCAAAATCAAGCATCATTCTTTTTCCAGTTATCATATGTAATATTAGTATTTGTAGGTGATACTTCTGAAGAAATACTGTTAAAAATCTGTGTGATATATTCACCTGCATCCGGTCTGATCAAATAACCAGCGGGTAAGTACAACTTACCGCTATTGTACACTGCATATCTCTTCTCTTCTTTACTCGTTCCAACACCTACTGTGTATTCATACACATACTGATCAGCTCCCAAAGTACCATTTTTATAGTTATCGATTATTGTTTGCATTTCGCCATCGGATAAGCCACTTGCAAAAGATAACGTTACATTAGGTGTAATATCAGAAACCTCATTTCCAAGAGTACCATCTATTTTAAGTTCTCTTACGTCAAGTAAATTACTAAATGAAGGGCTTTTTAATGGTAATAACATTGTCTTTGCGTAAGCGTATGCTTCGTCAGACATGTGAGACATTCTTATACCATTCTGATAAGTACCAGTATTATAAATGGGACCAATAGACATCATAGTCGTGTCCCCCAAAGACGTCTGTACTTCAAGACGATGGCCATTACCTGAATATCCATTCCTAAAATTGAAGAACAGAGTAGGTCTTCCTCCAAAACTAGATGATGCATTTAAAGTATTATCAGAATTAATTGCAACATTAATACCACCAGACGTTTGTAAATCTTTATGGTTGTCTATATCTGGATTGCATATCAAAACATGTCTCATATAACCAAGGGTAGTACATGTCTCATATCCTTTTGAACACGAATCAGCATCCCCATCATTTATATGCACCTGTCTTTCAAGTTCACCGGAAAATGGAGCAACAACAGTTTTTCCGGAACTGTTAGGGTAAACGATGTAGAATTTTTCAAACAAATTTGAACAAATACCCGTTCCGGCCTTATCCTTATCTACAAGGAAAGAAATATTCATACTTCTGTTGATAATATTTGCCACATCATCAACTCCCTTAATTATGCTACCGGGACTAACAAAAACATTACCAGAACATTGGAGATTTCCCGAACACATCAAAGTGCCTCCCCCAACAACATAAATATTACCTATTACATTAATATTTCCGGTAATAGTGAGTAAACCACCACTAGCAACAACAACATTACCAACAATTATTCCTCTGTCACCTGTAAGCGACAAAACATCTCCATTTGTACCGCTTCCTGAAATATCACCGCAAACTATAGCATTTGTCTGCGGTTTTAAAGAATATTCATTTTTATTAGCAGTAGTATCATCAAAATAATTATCAACAATACCCTTGTTAGGTTCTGAAGCGTCATAAGTAACATGCTCCTCAAGCCATCCTCTCGATCTCATGAAAATATTACCAGCCATAACCATAACACCACCGCCACTCCAGTTGATGGTATCATCACCAATGACTGAAAAATCATTAACGTCCATACCGCCTTCAGAAGATGAGTTAAATGTCAATGTTAAATCAGTAGTAATTGTTGCTTTATAAGGATCAGCATCATCTTTTGATTCTGAGGTAATAACCAATCCTTTTAATGTAATCGAATTAGCTGAAACAATATAATTATTAGTTCCAACCGGTACATTGGAACTCACCGAAATATCTGCAAGCTGATTTGCAATTTTTAAAATTGATGCCACTTTTGCTCCATCATATCTGCCACTAACAGAAACTGCACTTCCGGTGCAAGCATAAGTAATTTTCGAAATGGCCGTATCCGGAGAATCTTGTTCCGCTGCTATTTGTTGGAGTGAAGTAGCCAAATCATCCAAAGCATACTCGCAGGTGTAGAAATTATCATTTGAAGCATTCCTAACAGATTTTGTCAAGAAATTTAAATATGCCATATATAACAATGTAGTAGCAATGATGGCAATAAAAACAGTAGCAATAAGCACTGATATCATTGCAGCACCTTTGTTTTGTATTTTCTTCACAATGATTCCTCCCTAATCAATCTAAACTTAGTTATTCTTAATTCCTGTATTCAAAGAAAGCACCGGCGCAATTGTGTCAGCTCCAGTATTATCAAAACCTAGCGTTCTGGTAAATTCGGTACCGCTCTTTTTTACTTCATATAAATCGATCTGGACATAATACGAAAACCATAAATTTTCTTCCGTGATCGGTGCAACTGGTTCTTTACCTTCGGGAATAAATGTAACTACTGCATCAAAATAATAACCGTCCCATTCGATCCCACCATATGTAATCATCATGGCATCCATATCTGTAGCCACATCAGAATTTGCCCAAATACATATATGTTTTTCCAATGACGAATTTGTAGTGCCCAACATTGCTAAGCAGTCTTTTCTAAATCCGGCATTAACACTTTCAACAAAGCCATTCTCACTTATTGACGTTGCTGTTTTCTTTGTAATTATTGAACCGCCCCCCTGCGTTATTGATATTTCATAATTATTATTAACCGAAATAGACGCAGCTGTATTTGTAAAACCAGACTTGTAGACAACATTAGTATCCACGGTATTTGTTGAACATGTCTGAACATTGTAAGCATTATCATTTAATCCACTCATTGCGAAACTTGCGCTAACTGATTCAGAGCCATATTTACTATAAGCGGAAGCAAGTTCGAAAAAACTTTTATCAGCAATGCCCTCCATAATTGACTGGGCACAATCATTCGCACACATTAATTTTCTGGATTTGGCATTAATCTTGCCGGCAGTAATAAAACTGTTCATAACAGGAGTGATTACAATTGCTAGGAAAGCAATTGCCACTATTAGTTCGAGCAGTGATAAGCCCTTATTACTTTTAAAAATCTTCTGAAACAATCTCATAATATCCCATAACCCTTTCGACTGTGTTAACACAGTCTTAACCTTCGCCATTAATTGGCGAAGGTTAATATGTGATAATTTAATTACTCTTCTTCAGTTTCGTCCTCTGCTGTATCATCAGCAGTTGCTTCAGCGTCAGCATCTCCGTTCTCTTCTTCGACTTCTTCATCATCATAAACTATGTCAAACGGCCCGAAGATTCCGACCTCTTCATTTCCTCTCATCTCAAGCATAGGGAAATCGCTACCGATCAAACCGTACTCATCAATGTCAAAACTGTACTTATATCCATTAAAGTCGCTTTCGAATGATACAGGAGTAAACGTTCTGTCGCCACCTTGAATTGCGTACTGAGCAAGCTGGATAGTTCCTGTAATAACGCCGGTGGACTTATCCATATCTGCTGTAAAACTCTTATAAATCATAGGATCCTCGTAATCCATGAGATACTCAAGCATATATTTCATACCGTCATAGTACGTCCTGTATGTAAGATTTGAAAGATTGGCAACCGCCACATAATCTGTTTCAGCTCCCTCCCCTGAAATCGGAGTAACCTGATTGTCTCCGTATCCCACACTGTCAAATCTGAAAGGATAAACCCACTCGTACTCGCCTGTTTCCTCATTTTTTGTAATAGATGAGTACTCGGTATTAAGTAGGAACATTGTGTATTTAGCCTGCTCAATATCTGCCGGAAACAGAGCGATTATCTCATCTCTTTCCTTATTATATCTCTCAATCTCAGAGAGGTAAAACTCTCTGTTCGCGTTCATTTCAAGAAGCTGATCGTATCTTGTCTGAAGAGCATCATTTTCTGCCCTAATCGTTTCTGTGTCAATCTTCGCCTGCTTTGAATAGAAGAAATAAGGAAGTGCTATTACGGATACTATTCCTACAAAGAGCAGAGCTTTTTTCTCATTATCTTTCATTAATTCTCTCCTCCTTCCTCTGTGGCTTCGCCTTCAACAGCCTCACCATCTTCTGTTTCCTCAACAACTACAGGTTCTGAAATATGTAACGATACACTGTATGAGGTTTGAACCAGTGTTACAATTTCATAATCGGCATATTCTTCAGGAATTTCATCATCGGGACCAATAGAAATAAGTTCGCCCTCTTCCTGTCCTTCTGCAGGCTCTTCACGAAGATATACCGGCTCGCCTGTAGCTTCATCATAAGACTCAATAAACACAACTTTGTAGCTTTCAGAGAATGAAGTAATAACAAGGTTATGAACATAATCAATTTCACCTAGCGTAACAATTACATCTGCAACCTCATTTTTTATAGCCTCACGCCATCCCGTTTCCAAACTGAAACTAATATTGCCATCAGCAGCGCTAAGACCACTTATATATGATTCAGTGGGAAGACATGCCTCAAGTTCATTAATAAATTTCAGCAAAAGTTCATTGTCTGAATGAGTGCTCTCTTCAAATGCGGCAACCACACCGTACTGAGCCATAGCCTCTTCATAATCAGCTGCAATCTGCTCGATATCCTGAATGGCTGCAATATTAGCTTCCAACTGGGCTTTTCTGTCCTCAGCCTGCTTTTTCTGATAAACAATATATCCTGTATAAGCAGCAGATCCGATAGTAGCTACGATAAGGAGCACTGCGAGGACCTTGTTTACAAGGGCGCCGCTCACTGTTGATCTCTCATTGCCCGCATCGGAAATATCAAGGTTCATGGGATCGATTACAGCACCGATGTTAGGAAGGTAGCGGAGTACCTCTTTTGCTGTAAGGGATGCGTGACCTGAAATCTGTACACCTACGAGGCTTTCGAAATGCTCAACGGGAGCACCGAGCTCTCTCTGGAGGATCTTCTCGATACCGGCGATAGCAGAACCTTCACCGAATATCTTGATACCCTGGAGTTCCTCACCCTTATTCTTTGACTTATGGAAGTCTGCAAAACGTCCGATTTCTGATACAAGGTGCGAAACTGCTTCAGCATACTCCTCAGCAGTTACATGCTGATCAAGGAGCTGCTCGTTACCAAGGAGGAGCTTTGCATCCTTCTCAGATATTTTCTTAACATCCATGAGGGCGTTAACAACGGCATTTGATCCATAGTTAATCGATCTCTGAAGGAGAAGTACGGGACCACGCATTACGTTGGCGTATGTAGCATCCTTCTCAATCTGAAGTACGAGATCGATTCTGCCCTGCTGCATCTGGAGCTTAAGGAGTTGCATGACCGAGTTACCGAAGTAATCGATACCTGCAACCTTGTACTTAATCTCTTCTGCGAGCTGATAATATCCTCTGATAAGGTCAACCGGAGCTGCTACGGCAGATACTCGTACAGCACGGCCCTCTTCAGTCATGAAATTCTCGATGATTGAGTAAGCGAATGTGTAATCATTAGGGTTACTCATCGGGAAAAACTCATTGGAGTTTGTGAGCAAAGTATTCTGAAGAGCCTTCTGGTTCTTCATGTAAGGGAACTTAACCTCCTTACTTGCGATTTTTTTGCTCTGTACAGTAAAAATAACTTCTTTTGCAGTGAATCCCCTACCGAATGTGGCAGTTCTGATAGCCTCTGCAATTGCAGAAATGTCCATAAGGTAGCCATCCTGTATCGCACTGTCAGGTGTGGCGATTTCTGCAGCATTTGTGAGCTCTACATGTTTGCTGGTCTTCTGCATCTCAGCGATTCTGATAGCGTCATTACCTATGTAGACAGACAACACTTTACTTGCCATCTTTTTGCTCCCCTTTCGTAATATTAGTTTTTTATTAATAAACCGGAACGAGTTCCGAACTTATCCAAATTAAATGTTTTTTAGAGGTATAATCCCGTGAGGAATGTCTTTAAATACCAGTCAATTATCTTATCGCCAAAGAGCATCACTATATATGCTCCAGCGGCAAGGTACGGTCCAAACGAAAGCATCCGTTCTTTATTTTTCGTAACCTTCATGATTGTGATATGTATCACTGATCCCAGCAACGCTCCTACGAACATAACCAGCAATATCTTTTGCCAGCCAAGGAGCATCCCGAGCGCAAACATGAGCTTGATATCGCCGCCACCCATAGCTCTGCCTTTTGACGCCAGTGCCATGATAAAGAACAGCCCGCTCACGGCAAACGCACCGATGATGTAAACATACCAGTGCTTTAAATCAAGGGCCATCGCTATGATACCGAGCACCAGAATTACCACATTAAACTGGGGCGGTATCTCGTAGCTGAGCCAGTCGATGATCGATAATGTAATCAGCATGGACGAAGTAATTGCATAAAGCACAAAGGCAACATTCATACCAATAACAAGTCCAACTATAACCCATGCTAATCCATGGCATATTGCTATGATGAAATTTTCCTTTGATATCGGCTTATGCTCTCTGCAGTATGTCTCACCATCTCTGACAGACAACTGATGCAGCAAATGCCACCCATACTGTGCAAGAGGTAATCCGACAAGACAGCCTGTAATAAAGCTAATGAATAAAAAAATGTAATTCAAGACGCACTACCCCTATCACCCAATTCATAGACATTATAGCAAATGACTTTTTGCAAGTCTATCAAAAATACAAAAATTATTGCAAAATACCATTATTTTTCGTGAACATAAACAAGAGAATAATAATTAACATACTAAAAATGCCTTAATCAGACGGCTTTTTGTGCCATAGAATCGTAAATAAGACTATAAAGACCAGCATCTGAAGCATAATGATACCGCTGTAAAGCATCGCCGCACCCATAATCCCCCACCTGAGGACAGCCGGTCGGGACAACAAAAATGCAAGAACAGCTGAGATTGAAAAACCTATCAACAATAGATTCTGTTTTCTCATTACCGTAATAATCGCCTGCAGATATCCTTCCATTCCAAGAAATCCACTACCAACGAGGAGAATCATGAAAGGTATCTTTAAACGGGTAAGATCTGTATTGTAAAAAAGTGAAAGAACCGGGATACCAAGTAAATATCCGCCCAATAAAACGGCTGATACCAAAAGGAAAATTATGGCCATCTGTCTGAAAAATAATTTAATAAACTTCTTATAATCTTTTATTTCAAAAGATGACGCCATTGTAATAAGCATAGGCTGATAAATAAACATATTAAGTACATTTACGATATACACAGGCATAAAAATGTAGTTAAACATAGCTTGCTGAGTGCCGGTCATAAATTCATCAATTGCATATTTGGGAGCATTGGCAATATAAAGAGCAAGAAATCCTCCTGCAAATAAAGGGAAGCACTCTCTTAACAGGCTCCGGATTTGAACATTGTTGCTTTTATCATTTTTATCCAAATCATTTCCTGAAGCACTATCATTTTTTATTTCAGGATAAACAAGAATCGTTGTATATACAAAAAATACAAGGGAAACAACAAAAGATACAGCTGACGATAACACAAGATTATGCGATACTGCCAATGATAAAGCCATCGCCCCCATCATGAGAATATATCTCGTGGTCATGCATCTGCCTGCAACATCAAGTCGTCCGCGATTATGGTAAAAACCATGCCACACATCTTCAAATGAATCTACCGTTTTAAGCAGTCCAAGGAATATAATCACCAGACATTTATCACGCGAATAATCCAAAAACAATGTGCCTTTGATTATATAAAACAAAATAACGCATATCATTGCTGCGTCAGTGATAATTCGTGATGTCAGATAAGTTTTAAAGCTGTATTTATGATTCACATCTGTCGCCTGGAAATTACGCATTCCATAACTACCCACTGTGAGTGCCAAACATGCTATGGCATAGCCAATTGAATATACTCCTGCATCATCCTGAGAATTTGTCCTGCTGATAACCATCAAAAGAATGGCGGACTGACAGGCATTAAGCAGTCCGCCTATTGAATACCATATATAACTTTGAGATGTCACCTTCTCTTTATTGCCCAGAAGAAGTCTTTTCAAGAAATTCAATTTGTTTTTTTACGCCCACATTATATTTTATTTTAGGCTTCCAGCCAGTGTCTTTCATAATCTTATCTACTGACGGTTTCAAAGAAATAAATGGTTTGGGATCATCACCATACAATATCTCAGATCTTGAAAATGTGATTTTCTTCATTTCTTCGACATACCATTTTAATTCTTTATAATCACCATTTGCAATATTATAAATGTTTCCGTTTTTCCCCTTTTCCGCTAGAGCAACCAAAGCGTCCGCAGCATCCTCAACATTCAGATAGTCCCAAAACTGCCTACAACTACTAAGATCCATGCTTTTACCATCAAGCATATTTTTTATCAAGTCAGAAAACAAACGTCCTGATGGCTCATATTTTCCATAAAGACTGAAAATTCTTCCCCATATCCAATCAATGCCAAGCTGTTCTGCCCGACGTTTAGTCAGGTACATTGCAGACAATTTCGATACACCATATGAATTAATCGGAAAGTACATCCTCTGTAATTATATCTTTCTGAATACCATATTCCGCCTGGGATCCGGTACAAATAAATCTTTTACACCCAAGCTTATGAGCCTCTTCCAATGTCACAAGAGAATAGTCAATATTTTTCATCTGAATTTCAAAATCATCTCGTCCACCACACCAAACAAGATGAAAAAAATAATCACACTCACAATTTATAATTTTTGACAAGGTCCCATATGAAGAATAATCCACTTCTATTATTTTCACATTTGGATGAATTATTCGATTGTTATGCTCGGAGCCCGGTCGTACAATCGCATATACATTATATCCAAGAGTAGCCAACTTCATTGTTAATGAATATCCAGTAAAACCTGCCGCACCCGTAACAATAGCTGTTTTTATTATATTTTTCATTGTTTTTAACTAATTATAATAACTCAACTTTTTTAAGTATTTCATCAAGATGTTCATCAAGATTATCTTCCGGGAACGAATCAAAACTATCAATCGAACTACATTTTGAGCATAAATCAATATCACATCTACGCCCCATTAAGTGCTTTAACATTATCGCTTTATGTCTTTCGCCATTCCAAAGCTGGCTTATAGGTGTATTATACACATTACCTATATATAAGGGGGGATACTTACAACCACAGCAATCAACATCACCATTCGAATGTATATTAAAATACATAAATAAAGTATCACAACAAATCTTCTTTTTAAATTCGCCACCATATCGAGTCACATGGTTTATATCTTCTGATGTTACCTTTGAATAATCAACATCAGCGCATGCATTCATCACTTTTTCAACACATACAACATCGCATATCGGTTTATAAGTGTCATAAAACTTTTTTTCATCATCATTTCCCGTTAATGCCACATCAACTGTTTTCACATATAATCCACATTGTTTTTTATGTTCATAGAAATATTTTATCTGATCAACGAACTTATCAATATCTATATTGTAACCACAAATTTCCTTATATTTTTCTTTTGTAGTTCCCTGCACTGACACAAGAAGACGTGTTAACCCTGCATCAATTAATGCGTCACTATACTCATGTGTCAACAAGCTTCCATTCGTTGTTACCTCAATTCTTTTTGCATATTTTTTTTCTGAAAGATATGCCACCATATCTGGCAATTTTCTATTTACTAATGGCTCTCCATTTCCTATGAGGCGAATTATTTTCAGGTCATCTTTTCCTTTTTCAAGTAAATCTTCTATCTGTTGTGTAATCGTTATAAAATCTTCCCATTTTAAAATCTGAGCATCTTTGATGCCCTCAACTGTTGACTGATTACAATAATTGCATTTAAAATTGCAAATATCACTTGGTGTAATACCAATCGCAAAAGGAACTGACCTTGGTACAACTCTATATAACTCAACCCTATTGGTATCTCTTCCATATTTCATTTCATTTTCGTTATTCATTGTTGGTCTCCTGCTTATTGTCCCCCACCCTCTTAATCAAAAATGGATCATTATTATCGTTTTCAAAATTAATCAATTCATTTACAATAGGGGGACTCTGCTTTGTTGTCATCTGAAATAACTTTCCAACATACTCTCCCAAAACACCTATAAAAAAAATAATTACAGAACCCAAAAAGAACATTCCTATTACCACAGGCGCAGTTCCGGGATCAAAATCATACCAAAAAATCAATTTGTATACCAGGTAAATCATACCTACCAAAAAACTCAAAAAGGACATCATGAAACCTAAAACAGTCGCTATTCTTAATGGCGCGACAGAAATCGATGTCATTGAATCAATTGAGAACGAAAGATATCTCCAAACATTATATGAGGATTTGCCTGCTTTTCTTTTTCGTTGCTCGTATTTTATCAATTTAATCTCGCAACCAATATCTGCAAGAAAATAACGTAAGTACATATCATTATATTGGTTATAGAGATCATATATTCTTCGGGACAAAAGCACAATTCCTGATATATTACTATACTGTGGTACATCTGAAAAGGCATTTATAATACGATAGAACAATTGTCTTAATCCATATTTGATTTTACCTTCTTTGCTACCGATTTTCTGTCCACAAACAGCTTCATATCCATTTTCCCATTCCTTAATAAAGGTCGGAATCAATTCTGGAGGTTCCTGAAAATCGCAGGCAATTGAAATAACGACATCACCTTGTATTCTCCCTACAAATGTATCTTTTTTGGTATCCGTACCATAGTTTCTGGAATTTGCAATCACCTTAATTGCTTTATTATTTAAAGCAATTTTTCTCATAACACTTAATGATTTGTCTGTTGAAGCATTATCTCTGAATATTATTTCATAATCATACTTGCCATCATACTGTTTCATCACTTCGCAAAGTTTTTGTGCCATTGGTTCAATATTCTGCTCTTCGTTAAAACATGGAACGAGTATCGAAATTTTTTTCATTTTATTCCTCTCTGTTAAATTGATACATATGAAATATCTATATTCATTTTTTCAATTTCTTTTATAATATCAGCACTGTTGTTCATTGAGCAAATTAATACCGGAAAGGGTTTTTCCTTAAGTTTTTGTGGTGAAAAAACATCAAAACCACAAAATCCATTTTTTTGTATCTTCGAATTATTATCAATTGCATATGCTATCTTATTTTTCCAATCCTCATGTTCAACAAGCATTTGCATAGCATAGGATCCGCATCCCCATAAAACAAAATCTCCATTTTTCTCAATAAAGGAGGCAATCTTTCCTTCATTGTTATTTTTTTGTTTTTTTACATTCGTGTAATATTCGCTTATTATTTTTTCAGAAATATCATCTTTAGTTATATTTACAGCATTACCTTTTCTATAGACACCACAAAGCATATACTCACCTACAGTATTAATTGCTATCGTTTCTTCTGCCGAGTTAATACGTTCCATGCCATTTACTATAAATAAATTATCCAGTCCCTGAAGACTAAAATAATTTATATGTTCCAGATTAAAATAATTAGGCAAAGGGAAGTATACTTTATTAAATCCTTCGACCGCTGGCACCTCCATAATAATTATCCCATCGTCCTTAAGAATTTTTAACTGATTCTCAATAAATCCCTGTAAATCAAAAACATGTTCACCAACGCACGTAGAAATCACGATATCAAAAGCCTTTTCAAGAGAATCATCGATTTCATCAAAAATACTTTGATCATAGCATTCTATGCCATCTTTTCTCAAATCATCAGCGGAATCATTTCCCGTGTCTAAGCCATATAAGTAGTTAAATCCCCTATTTTTTAAAGATTTTAAGAGTGATCCATCACCATACCCAATATCAATTATATGCGAATTAGCATTAATGTACCTAGCCATCATTGGTACAAAAATATTTTCCGCGTTATCAATCAGCTTTAATTGTCTGTCTTCAACGTAATTATTATTGTTCTTATAATAATTATCATAATTAGCCTGATTTGCTTCATTACATGCATACGCAAATCCACAATTTTCGCAAATAGATATATGGTTTTTTTCCGGAAGCCCATGAAGTACTTTTTTATCATTAGCAAAATTAATATCAAAAATCACTTTTCTATTTTCACATTCACAAATCGGACATTTTCTCATATAAATAATTCCTCTTAATTAAAATAATCATATTCATACTTTAATAGTTCTTTTTCATTTATAAAAGGTGCCAAATATTGGATGTCCGGAGTATGAAATTCTCCATTTTCATCCATTACAGACTCTAGTCTTGGTCCCCTAATTTCATCATACAACTCATGTATTTCCAATATACATGCGTCATCTTGTGCTATTAACCAATCAATTGAGCTTTTTAACTCCTTAATATTGTGACACAAATGATATTTAAGACCAAACGTACTAGCCACGTCTCCGAAATCAGGAAAACTAATCCCACTCTTTTCATCACAACCATTTTTTATTCCCTTGAAAAAATTGTTGCATGTCGATCTGATTGCACCATATCCACCATTATTCATAATTACCGTCTTCACAGGAAGATTGTAATGATGTATGGTTTGAAATTCCTGAAGATTCATCATAACAGAGCCATCGCCCGTAACACAATAATGGGGAACATCCTTATAACAAACAGCTGCACCAATAGCTTCTGTTATATCATCA